>JAFLJV010000001.1 GCA_022712845.1 Sulfurimonas sp.
GCGAATGACTTCTAGCATCGTAACCAACAGCTACATACTCGCCACTAATCTTAGAAGCCAATGCATAACCTATACGAACAACACTTTGCTCATTTAACTCTTTTTCAAAAATCCCTCTGATGTCGTATTCTCTGTAGATGCTCATTACTTTGCCTTGTATGTCTTATTAATGCAATTATACATAAATATTAATGATAAGAGGCATTTTCTTAATTTCAGATATTGTAAATATGTGGTGCTAACAGTTGACTCTAGGGTATTTATTGGGCTACGAAGTTTTATTATAATTTTATATCCGCTTGGCTAATAATTTATATATTTTGTTATTTTCACGTTGACCTACAGCTAAAACAATGATTAGAATTTCATTATCCCTTACCTCATAAGCAAGTCTATATCCAGCAGTTGAGAGCTTTATTTTATAAACTTCATTAAATCCGCTAAGTTTATCTTTTTGAACTTTTGGATTCTTTAGTCTCTCTTGGAGTTTCTTTTTAAACTGTTCTTTTAGAGAGTTATCTAATTTTTTAAACTCTTTTAATGCTTTTGGGTGAAAGGTAAGTTTATAACTCATCTAAACTTACTTCTATTGGAGTAAATTCTTCATTAAGTCTTGATTGTATATCTTTGCTAAGTATATAATTGTCCAACATCTCCATAAGTTTTTCATAGGTTTCAGAGGGAACTAAATAAGCACTCGGAACATTATGGTTTAGTATAGCCACTACTTCATTGCCCGCATTTTTAAGAATTTCTGTAGGTGATTTTTTCAACTCTGTAATGCTAGCCGTATAGTTTGATAATATCATTTGCATAATAGGTACCTTTTTTAGTATATTATTTAGTACATATTATAGCATGTTCTTTAATAATAAATATAAAGTGGCAATTCAGCATATTTTATAATTTCAATAATGAACTGTTTCCCTTAGAACTCTTAGTACTTGTTACAATCCTTTACTTCCAGTTTTTCACATACTTTGCAAAAATAGGTTTAATATTTTCAACTGTTGCAAGTAACCACTTGTATTCATCTTCCCAGTTTTCAGTATCTTCTAAATTAAAGTTAGTTTTTTTAATTTTAATTCGACTTGCTTGTTTTTCAGGTAATTCCATCCATTCAAATATTAAGTTTGTTTCACTTTCAATATCTTCTTTATGTTTCTCTAATTCAAAATATAACTCTTTTGAATTAGGTATATAGATTTCGACACTGCAATATTGTTCTCTATTGTGGACAACCAATGATATGTGTGCTTTTGAGCCAACACCTAATGTTAAATCATACCAATGCTGTGCTCTAGGAGTTCTTGTATTTATGTTTGAATTATTGCTAAAATAATCATTTAAGTTTGTCCAAAATTCTAACTGTAACATTTTTAAGTCAGTTTTATTATTTTGAGATTGATTTGTTGTAGATTTTTTTAGAGCTTTCGCCCAATTATTAGGCTTAGAAATTATATTGAATTTTGGAGCAAATGGAGAAGTTCCAATTCTCCATAATTCAATATTTATTGCAAAAAAGTTTATTTTTTCATTTGTGTTATCATTTAACCAATCAATTGCTTGTTTATGTTCATCTCGAACATCTTTAACAATCCAAATTATTATCTCTGCATCAAAACCAGATGCATAAGTTATGATTTTTCCTAGATGGTCATGATCCGTTGATTCCAATTGATTTTCAATTACGATTTTGCGACTGGTATTCTCTTCTTCTGCTAGAATATCTACACTAAACCTACCAACACTTGCTTCTGTTTGTAAAAAAGATATATCTATCCCTATTTCATTACTTAATAATTTTAAATTTTCATCTTCTGCTAACCAGTTTGTAAAATTTAATGCTTCATGTTTCCAAGCTTCTCTTAGTAGTGTTTTTTCTAATTTTCCAAGTTGCATATAAATATCTCCATGTGATTGTAACTATTTATTCAATGAACACTTTATACATTTAATACTGTATATGACAATTAACTATCACAAAAAGTGTTCTATTTAATTTTAGTAAGTTTACCTAAAAATAGGATTTTTGCCTATTTTAAAGCTATTTATTTTAGAAATATGTGCTTAATACTTTTTTAACCGTTATTTGAACAAAATGATTGTTATTACATTCTTTTTGCTATAATTCACTCGAAAATTTAAGGATATAAAAAAATATGAAAAAAATAGTTCAAATATTAGTATTAACAATTTTAGCAACTCTATTTGTAAGTTGTAATAATACCCAAGCACCAAAACCAGATTTGAAAAAAGTGGAAGAAACGCAAACAAAGAAATTAGAAAAAGCAGAAAAGAAGATACAAAAACAAACAAAAAAAACAGAGATAAAACCAGAAAAGAAAATACCAAAAGTATTGCCAGCAAATTATCTGTTTGAAGGTGATTATATAAAAATACATTCACCAAACTCAACTGGATGGTCTGTTGTAAATAAGGCAGAGAGTAAAGTAGTTCTTGGTAAAAGAAGTGATAAAGGAAGATATATAGCAGAAGTTGTTTTTTTCTCGATATTTACAGTAGGTAAAAAAGATTTTTTTGATTTTATTCAAAAAGAAACATCAAAAATAAAAAGTGATAAAAGATACACTGTAGTAAATTCAGAGTTTAAAGAAACAGATAAAAGAGGCTATCCATGTGTTATATCAAAACAGCTTTTAAAAGATAAAAAAGAGATAGGTACAAATCTCTTAATAACACAAATAAAATCCATGTATTGTAAAGATCCAAAAAATGAAAGTATAGGATTTATGATTGGGTACTCATTTAGAGGTCAAGAGATTATAAAAAATATAGATGAACAAGCAGATAGTTTTATAGATGGGGTTCAATTTCCATAGTTATAACACTTGCTTCTTACCCTTTTATTCCATCTGCACGAGGTTTTAATAAGAAGCTGTAATATTGTTGTATATATATAGCAAAAGGGATGCTCCAAATAATTGAAGAGTATAAATAAAGCTCGTTTGTATATTCTTCAAAGAATGGTATAAGTCCTCGCATAAATGTTGCAAGTATTATAAAAAATACCATAAAGTGAGTATAAATATTTGCTGTGATATGTCGTCCTGTATGTGCCCAAGTGATTATGAGCATAACAGCTAGATATGAGAGACCGATTCCACCACTTGTTATGAAATGTCTAAAGTGATTTATCCCATTTATATCTGGATTTAGTAAATCCCATGCCATTAGGGCGTAACCTATGCTAAGAAGAGCATAAACACAAGCTAAATAAATTACATACGGTTGATTTAGTATAAATTTATCTTGGAGTTTGTATTCACTTGTTATGCTAAGTATAGCCGCCGCGCAAGCAAATCCTATCCAAGCTAGAGCAGAGTTTTGAGGGTATAAAAATTCAACTATGGTAAAAACTATAACTGTAAAGATTGCAAGATTTGTCGCAGGTGGACGAGATATAAATACATCGTCTATCTCTTTATCTTCTAGTATCTCATTTATAGCTTCCATATTTACTCGTCTTAGAGCTAGTAAGACTAATACAACTACACCACCAAGAGCAACCTTTAAGATATCCATACTTGAAGTTGTTGCGAATCCAAGCTGGGATGCAAAAAACCAAACTTCTATGATAAAAAGTGAGAGAGCTGCGTAACCTATAGAAGCGTGCCTTTGTAGTTTGTCAAGAACTGCATCTTTACCAAACCAGATAACCCAAGCAAGCATAGCAAGATTTAAAAATGCTGTTAGATAAATACCTGTAATATCGATAGTCCAAAAGCTAACTCTACCTAAAAGCCAGAGAATAACCATATATTTTAGTCGTTTTCCAACAAGTGGAATTATTCCAGGAAACAGTTCTGGTAAACCAGTTGCTAAAAATGCTAATATACCAGCTGTTATAAGACCAAAAAGCATCTCATAAATATGCCAAGTTAGTTTATCACCTAAAAATGGCAAATCTATAAAACCACCCCAAACAAGCCCCCAAAGTAACATACTTATAAGCATATATGGAGCTAAAACTAAAAATAGTGGTCTAAAACCATAAGCCAAGTATGGTGGTACATTTTTTTCATCAGGATAATACAGATAATGATTGGTAGCGTGTGATTTTTCTTCTGTTTGACTCATTATTTTAGCTCCAATTCAAATGTATCTATAATCTCTTCATCTTGTAGTATTTTTGCACTTTGAGCATAAACATATTTGTCATCTCTCTCTTTTTGAGGCAAATCATAAGAAAACTTTTTTACTATATGACCAGGGTCTGCTTTTAAAAGAAGTATCTCATCACTAAGTCTTATAGCTTCCATCAAATCATGAGTGATAAAAAGTATACTTATCTCTTTTTTGTCTATCATATCTATAAGTATGCTTTGAAGCTCTTTTTTTAATCCAATGTCTAAGGCAGAAAATGGCTCATCAAGAAAAAGTAGTGAAGGCTTAATAACTAAAGCTCTTGCAAAACTTACACGCTGACGCATACCACCACTTAAATCTTTTGGAAACTTATCAAAGTCATCCTCTTCAAGACCAAATTTAATGGCAATCTCTTTTGCTTGTTGCAGGGCTACACTTTTTTTACATCCATAAGCTAGTAAACCAAGTGAGATATTATCAATCACATTTTTCCAAGGAAGAAGCCTTGCATCTTGAAAAGCAAAAGCACTACTTTTAAATGTGTTTATAACCTTCCCCTCTTCAACATCAAGTAAATCTGCACAAAGGTGGAGTAGGGTAGTTTTACCACCGCCACTAGGACCAACTATAGAGAGCACTTCACCTTTTTTAAGAGTAAAGTCTATATCTTTTAGTATTTTAGTAAATCCAAAACTATGGTGCAATCCTTTAACTTCTAACTTCTCCATAGTTCAACCTCTCTTTTTATAGGCTCTAAGATTATGTACTCTATAAACATAAGTGAACCTATCATAATTACAACAAGAGCAAGTGCAGCAGGAGTATCTAACTGACTTCTTGCAACTGCTAAAGAAGCACCTATACCGTCACTTGTAGCTAAGAGTTCAGCCATAACAACTATCTTCCATGACATCCCAAGAGCAGATACCCATGCAGGAAATACATAAGAGAAGATATGAGGAAAATATACATCTAAAAACTTCATATGCCAAGGTAGATTAAAACTCCTTGCCATCTCTTTTAAATCACCATCGAGTGTTCTTGTTCCTTGAAGTGCACCAACAAAGATGATAGGAAAAGAAGCAACTATAACTGTAAAGATAACAGTCTCATCTCCCATACCAAACCAAATCATCGCTAAAACTATCCAAGCAATAGGTGGCATACCAACTAAGATAGTAACAATAGGACGACTCATAATAGATGCCGTTACAAAAAATCCTGCTAAAAGTCCAAGAAGTGAGCCAAATAGTAATGATATACCAAAACCAACAGAGGCACGATAAAGAGTTGTGTTTATCTCTGCTAAAAGAGCATCATCCTGTAGCATGATGAAAAGAGTTTGAAATGTTTCAAGTGGGGATGGTAATACTAAATTACCATAAACTTGATTCCCTACATCCCATAGAGCAATAAAAAGAAAAATAGATGCAATAGCACCCCAACCACTCCACAAGTAAGCTGGAAAATCTTTGAGTATTTTTATAATGAATTTCAATTTTTAGTTTCCGTAATAAAATTTATCATCAGGAAGTTTACCACCTATACTTTTTGGATTATTTTTCTTTAGAACGCCTAAGAAGAAATCTAAATCTTTTTTGGAGTCTTTTGCACTTACATTATCTAACTGAACATAATTTATACTATCTTCAACAGCTAATGCACTTAACATAGGCATATGTTTCTCTACAAGTTCACCTGCTTCTTTTGGATGTGATTTATACCATTTTAGAGATTTTGCATACTCTTCATTAAATCTTTTTACAACATAATCATTTTGTTTTCCAACCATAATCATACCAGCTTGAGGAATTTTGCCTTCTATTTTAAACATCTCCCCCCACTCTTTTTGTAAATTTGAGCTTCTGTATAAATCTGGTGCAATAAGTTTTAAAGGAAATGATTTTGTTTTTCTTAAAGCCATAGAGATAGCTGGCTCTGCTAAAAGAGCATGATCAACACGTCTAAGAATTAACATTTGCATAGCATCTATTGGTGAGCTAACATAGCGAAGTTTAAAATCTTTTTTAGGGTTAAGTCCATTTTTCTTTGCAATCTCTTCAAAAATAATATCTGGCATATCAGCACGAAATGGCATAGCAATTTCACAGCCTTTAAAATCAGCTATAGTTTTTTTTGTTTTATCTCTAGTAATCATCCCTAAAATTCCCCAAACAGAAACATTGAGAAGTTTTACATCAACACCTTTGTTATAAAGATTTGCTGCTACATTTGTAGGAATAGCTATAAAATCTGCTCTCTTTCTTAGAGTCAAGGCTCTTAACTCATCTGGGTTTTTCCATAAAATAAACTCTACTTTATTTGCAATATCACTTAGAGCATTTGTATCTATCATATGTAAAAGAGGGTGTGATACTGAGGCCATTGGTCCACTTAAAGTTATTTTTTCAACTTTTTCAACTTCACTTGCATTAAGTGAGAGTAGTATAGACAGTAATAGCAATAATTTTTTAAACATCAATGTGCCTTTAAATTTTTAAATAAATCGCAGTATTATATCCTTAAGCTGATTACATTATGATTGTTTTAAATCATTTATACTGCTATTATTATAAAAAAATAAAGAGAAATCATGAGTAAAGTTCAAACTATATATTTAAAAGATTATAAAGTGCCAAAATTTAAAATAATAAGTGTTAATTTAGAGTTTAAACTCTTAGAAGAGTATACTCAAGTTATAAATATTATGAGTATTAAAAAAGATGATGAGAGAGCAAAAGACATAGTTTTAGATAGTGTAGATTTGGAACTTTTAGAAGTTTGTATTGATGATATAAAAGTTGATGAGAGTAGATATATAATTACAAAAGAAACACTAAGTATTTTAGATGTGCCAAGTGAGTTTAAACTTAAAATTACCAATAAAATATATCCACAATTAAATAGTGAGCTAGAGGGATTATATAAATCAGGCAATATTTTTTGTACACAAAATGAACCTGAGGGTTTTAGAAGAATAACTCCTTATTTAGACCGTCCTGATGTTATGGCGGTCTTTAAAACAACTATAATCGCGGAGAAAGATATTTACCCACTTCTTCTTAGTAATGGAAATTTTATAGAAGGTTTTGAGCTTGCAGATGGGTTTCATGGAGTAATATGGAGTGATCCACATCCAAAACCATCTTATCTTTTTGCTTTAGTTGCTGGAGATTTAGGAGTGGTAAGTGACGAATTTATAACAGCAAGTAAAGATAATATTGAGTTAAATATCTACTGTGATAAAGGGAATGAGTCCAAGTGTTACCATGCAATGGAGTCACTTAAAAAATCTATGCTTTGGGATGAACAAAAGTATGGCAGAGAGTATGATTTAGAGATTTATAATATTGTAGCAGTTGATAGTTTTAATATGGGAGCTATGGAAAACAAAGGGTTAAATATTTTTAATTCTGCTTATGTTTTAGCAGATGAAGATACAGCAAGTGATGCAAACTTTATGGGTATACAGAGTGTTATAGCACATGAGTACTTTCACAACTGGACAGGTAACCGAATAACTTGTAGAGATTGGTTTCAACTTACACTAAAGGAAGGGCTTACTGTATTTAGAGATCAAAGTTTTTCAAGTGATTTAAACTCAAAAGAGGTTTGTCGTATTGAGGATGTAAAAGCTCTTCGTGAGAGACAGTTTGTAGAAGATGCATCACCAACAGCTCACCCAATTCAACCAGACTCATATATGGCTATAAATAATTTTTATACAGCAACAGTTTATGAAAAGGGTGCTGAGATTATTCGTATGATTTATACTCTACTAGGGGAAGAAAACTATCGCAAAGCAACTGATTTATATTTTAAAAGTTTTGATGGACAAGCTGTAAGAACAAATGATTTTTTGTGGGCTATGAGTGAGGCTAGTGGTATTGATTTAAGTGAATTTGAAAGATGGTATCATCAATCAGGTACACCAGAATTACATGTGAATGAGAATTTCGAAAATAATAAGTACAAGTTGATTTTAACTCAAAAAATCCCAAATACAGTTGATGGAAATGAACAAAAACCTTATTTTTTCCCTCTAAAAATAGCACTTTTAAATGGTGATGGAGATGAAATTATCACAAAAACTTTGATAATTTCAAAAGATAAAGAGGAATTTATTTTTGAGATGGATGAAAAACCAATTTTATCAATAAATAGAGATTTTTCTGCTCCAATCATAGTGAAGTTACAAGAAAATAATTATTCATTTTTAATGAAGTATGATAAAAATAGTTTTGTAAGATATGAATCAGCTCAATCTTTTGGAGTTATAACGATAGAAGCAATTATGAGAGGTAAAGAGATTGATAAAGAGTTTATAGATTCTTTTGGCTACATACTTTCATCTGATATGGATTTATCATATAAAGCACTACTTTTAGAATTACCAAGTATATCTACATTGATGCAAAGACAAAATGAGGTTGATTTTGAACCAATATATATGGCAAAAGAAAAATTATCTATATTTCTTGCAAAAACTTATGAAGATGAACTTATAGAAGTTTATAATAAAAATCATAAATCAAATTGTAAAGATATTGATGCAAAAAGTATGAGTGAAAGAAGTATAAAAAATCGTTGTTTAAAACTACTTTCAGAGTTAAAAAGTAATAAAATTATAGAGATTGCTAAAAAACAATATGATGAATCTTTAACAATGACAGATAGAGCAGTTGCTCTTGATATTTTGGAAAACATTTCAGAAGAGTTTGCTAAAGTTGCACTAAATAATTTTTATAAAAAATATAGTGAGGATACTTTAGTAATGAATAAGTATTTTACAATTTTAGCATCTTCACAAAGAAGAGGTGTATTAGAACGAGTTACATCTCTACAAAATAATGATGCTTATAATGAATTAGTACCAAATCTTGTACGCTCACTTATAGGTTCTTTTGCTAGAAATTATAGATATTTTCATGCAAAAGATGGAGAAGGATATAAATTCATTGCTGATAAAATTATAGATATAGATAAAATAAATCCTCAAATTGCTTCAGGTCTTGCTGGAGCTTTTAAAATATATAAAAAATTAAATCAACAAAATAAAAAGATGATGAAAATAGAACTAGAGCGTATAATATCAATACCATCTATCTCAAAAAATGTTTATGAGATTATAAGTAAGGTATTAAAAACTTAACGAAGTTTCCAACGATAGATATAATGACCTCTTTGTGAGCTAAATAGCTCATTTTCATTTATAAAAGTTATTTTATTTACAATGCCATTGTGAGCAATTAGGCGATCTAACATCTTTTTTGTTTTAGTATTAAAGAGTTGCAAATGACTCTCTTCTCCACTTGAGTATATAGCAGTTTCCCCACTTGGACTTATACCTACACAAAAAACTAAAAAGTCACTTTTTATATAATATGGCTCCCCAGTTTTTTGATAAACTCCAACCCTTCTATCATGTCCAGCAGTAATAATAATACCATTACTTTGTGCTATTTTATAAATATTGTCTACGTTTAGGGTTGAAAATATTTGTTCTATTTTAGAACTTTTTGCGTCTATCACTTTTACAGTCCCACTCTCATCAGCTACAAATATTTTTGTTTTATCTTTATTCAAAATAATATCACTCATTTTGCTATCAGAAATATGAGAACTATAAACATTGTAATTTTCAGAAGTATCATACAGTGTAACATCAGAGGCAATTGAAGTAAATAAAATTTGCTCATTATTAATAAAGTGAGCTTTTTTTATTGTAAGTTTTTTTTCTTCATTAATTATTTGTTTTAAAGTATTGTTTTCATATATCCAAACATTACGAAAAGAGTTTTTCCCCACACTAAGTATAAGCAATTTTCCATCTAAATAATCTACACTTAGTATATCAGCAGGTATAATTTTATTCATAGATGAAGTTAGTGGTGGAAGTGAGATTTGTTTTATGATTTTTGTGGTTTTGATATTGAAAATATCTACAATACCCATATCATTGCCAACATAAAGTGTATTACCTTTTATTACAAAATCATTTACAAAGCCAACTGAATAAAAACTAGAAAAAGGTTGAATATCTTTGGCATATAAAGAATTTAATAGTAGTGAAATTAGTAAATATAGTTTAATTTGCAATAGGTCTCTTTTTATTTAGATACTTTAGGGTCTTATCAAATTGTATCATAAAGCTATAAAGTATAATTATTTATGATAAATTAAGATTGTTTTTGAGAAAATTGTATAACTTAGTTATATCTAACACTTATATTACTATTTATTATGTATACTCTTTTAAACTATAAGGACAAATTATGAGTTCAAGACAAAAATTCACAATTACGTTAATAGGGCTTTTTATTACATTTTTAGTTGCAATGGTATTAATTGTAATTATAAATTTTAGAAATTATGGAATCAAATCTGCAGAAAGTGAGGCAATGCTAACTGCTGATATAGTTAAAAGTGGATTAACAGCACACATGGTTAACGGAATAATGGATAAACGCTCATTTTTCTTAGATAAGGTTCAAAGTGCTAAAAATATTGATGCAATTTGGATAGCACGATCTCAAACAGTTATAAAACAGCATGGAGAGGGCTTAAACAGTGAAATACCGAGAGATGATATAGATAGAAAAGTTCTTAAAACTGGTAAAGTGGAAAAAATTATAACAGAAACCCCAACAAGTAGTAAAATTAGAATTACTGTGCCTTATATAGCGAGTGCATTTGGTAAACCAAATTGTTTGAATTGTCATGATGCTAAAGAAGGTGATGTTCTTGGTACAATAACAATGATTATAGATTCTAACGATGGTAGAGTTTTTGGATTTAATGCAGTTATACTTACAGGATTAAGTGCTTTACTTATTTTAGGTTTGGTATTATTTATAGTAAATAGATTTATTAGTCCATATTTTAAAATATTTTATTCAATAAGAACTGTTATGGATAATGCATATATAGGTAACTACTCTACTCGTGTTCAAAGCAGCGATCATAAAGAGAGTAAAGATGTCGCTCTTAAGATGAACGCCCTTTTACAAAAGTTAGAGAGTGTATTAGAGGAGATTGATACAAAAGTATATGTATTTATGCAAAATCAAACACTCGATAGATATGCAGACCCGCTTATAAATATAAATAGCACTATCAATCAACTTTCAGAGATTTATAAATTTAAACAAACTATAGAAGATGATGAAACACTTCAAGATATATATGACCGTTTAGCTTATGTATTAAAAAATAATTTTGGATTAGAAGATTTTACTTTTATAGAAGCAGATACATTAACAAAAGAGAAAAAAGTTGTTTACTCTTCTACAGGTGTAAGTTGTGCAGTAGAGAGTGGTGAATGTAGAGCAGATAGAACAAATGCAGTTATAGACTCTACAATATTTAATCATATATGCCCATATTTTGATAAAGAAAATAGTGAATATATTTGTATCCCTTATTCTATTTCAAATGAGATGAATTTAATAGTATCTATTGTTACAAAAGATAAAAGTGAAGCAACAAGAACTAGAAAATTGCGTTCACTTATTGAAAATTATATATCCACAGCAAGACCTGCAATAGTTTCTAGAAAATTGATGCAAATACTAAGTGAGATGGCAAGAATTGACCAACTTACTGGCATGTATAATAGAAAATACCTTGATGAATTTGCAGATAAAAGTATACCCCAAGCTCTTCGTACAGATATAACATATGGTATTTTAATGTTAGATATTGACTTCTTTAAAATGATAAATGATACTTATGGACATGATGTAGGTGATGAAGGGATTAGAACTATATCTCGTGTTATAAAAGATAATATTCGTGAATCAGATGTTGCTATCCGTTTTGGTGGGGAAGAGTTTATAGTTCTTCTTTATAATTGTAATAAAGCATTTATAACAGAGATTGCAGAAAAAATTAGAATAGCTTTTTCAAAAGAGAAAATAGATGCAGGAACTAGCTCTTTTTCTAAAACACTTAGTGTTGGTAGTTCAATGTTTCCAGATGATAGTAAAAGTATTTGGAAATGTATTAAATTTGCTGATATTGCTCTATATCATGCTAAAGAAACAGGAAGAAACAAGTCAGTTGCTTTTGATGAGAGTTTAATTAAAGAGGGTACTATGAATGAAATTTATTAATGGTAGGTTTTAATAATACTTTAAAGTAAAAATTACTATTTTTAGATTAAATATTTTTTTGAAGACAATTTAACATAAAATGTTAGTTCAAAAAAATAACTTTTATAAATGGCTCCGGATACTGGATTCGAACCAGTGGCCAAGTGATTAACAGTCACCTACTCTACCGCTGAGCTAATCCGGAATATTTTAAAAGAGGTCGAATTATACTTTAATGACTTATAAAAAGTCAAGGTTATTTAAACACTTTTTTAGTTTTAATATTTTGTTTATTAGTGAGCAAATATATATAAATTATTGAGAGTGTAAATATAACTGTGTAAACACTAACCCTTAGATTTATTCGATATGATAATTGAGTAAATTATTTGTAAAGGATTTACGCATGAGTTTAATCAACCACGAAGAATTAAAAAAATAATTAGCATCAGGAGAAATAACTTCTCTAGATGATATTACAGCTTCTTGGCAGACACACTAGACTGAGCTTTCTGCTTTTTTCAAATATCCAAATTCAGTAAGAAAGCTAATATACACTACAAATCCAATAGAATCATTAAACGCAACTATAAAAAGAAAGACTAAATCAAAAGGCTCTTTTCCAACTGTAGAATCTGCTTTTAAGCTAATGTATCTTGCTACATAGGAGCAACAGAATAAATGGAATGCTAACAGTATCAGAAGTTGGTATGAAATTTTTCCTCAACTTAGTATATTTTTCAGTGAAATTATGTCAAAATATACTAAGCGATTATTGGATAAGAGGTGGTTTTACATGGTTTATTTTACAGTCTAGATTTATAGAAAATAAAAAAAAATTTATCTTGCTCCTTTAATTGCATCAAGAGCAGCTTCGTAGTTTGGTTCATTAGTTACTTCAGGAACTATCTCCTTATATACAACTGTACCACTTCTATCAATTACAAAAACAGCTCTTGCACTAAGACCTTTTAATCTTCCATCACTCATTAATACACCATAAGCTTTACTAACCTCTTTATCTATATAATCAGATGCAATACTTAAATTTGCTATACCTTCAGTTGTACAAAACCTCTCAGATGCAAATGGTAAATCCATTGAGACAACAGTAGTTTCACATATATCTAGATTATTTACATCTTGGTTAAATCTTCTAGTCTCTGCAGCACAGGTATCAGTATCAAGTGATGGTACGGTAATGAGTAATTGTATATCATTTTTAGCTCCACCAATTTCAATGTCACTTAAATCAGTTGCAACTGCTGTAATAGCAGGTGCTTTATCCCCTACATTAATGGTATTGCCCGATAATTTTACAGTTCTACCTTTAAAACTTGTTGTTTGCATGAAGATTCCTTAAATAATTTTAACAATATTAGCATTTTTTGTATATAATTTGCTTAAAAAAGAGAGAGTTTTAATGAAAAATCCTTTTGAATCAGGGCATATAAAAAATTACATACTTCTTTACGCAAGTGTTGTTGTGATAATTATACTTTTTTTTATCGCAACTACACTTTTTCATGATGTTAAAAAAATAGATAAAAAAACTTTCAACACAGTAATTACAAAAGAATTAAAAACAGAAAGTGTAAAAAAAGAGGAAGTAGCTAAAAGAAAATTCAAGTTGTTAGATGAGAAATTTATTAAGTAAAAATTATTCTTTTGTTATGATATAGAGTTGCTCATGTTTAAGACGTTTTAGTATATTCATAACACTAACAAAGTCTTGAAACTTTGAATTTTTATCACTTTTAAGAACTACCGTTTGATCTTTTGAGATTAGAGATAATTCCTCTTCAAGCTTTTTTAAATCTATACTTTTTTTATCAATAAAGATTTCACCTTTTGCATTGATATATATAATAAGTTCTTTTTTTAAATCTTGTTTATCTGTAGTTTGTGCAGTAGGTAGTTCAATAGGAATAATACCTTGGTTTATAAATGTAGCAGTTGTTAAAACCATAACTAAAAGTACTAACATGATATCTATAAATGGGATAACATTTATCTCATCAAATCTTTTTCTATGTTTTTTACATTTTCCCATAAAATTTACTTAGCTTTTGTATCTTGTGCTACATCAAAAATAGTTAAAATCTTTTCAACTTTGCGAAGTAAAATTGTATATACAACAATAGCAGGCATAGCAACTATAAGACCCATAGCAGTGGCTTTTAGTGCAAGAGCAAGACCTGTCATAATACGTTTAGCATCTATCTCACCAGTGGTATCACCCATAGTATAAAAGGTAAGCATAATACCTATAACAGTTCCTAGAAGACCAACAGAAGGAGCATTTGAACCTATCGCACTAATCACGCTTATGTTATCAGTTAAGTCCATCTCTAATGTATCTCTATGTTTATAATCATCCATGCGGATACTTTTATAAAACATCATTCTCTCTATAAATAACCAAAGAGTTACTATACTCATAAGTATCAAAGTACCCATTACCCCATAATCAAGAGCTACTTCTGCATAAGTGATAATACTGTTATCCACTAAATTTCCTTAAATTTTAATATAATTATTGTTCCTATATTAGGCTTAGATTTTAGAGTAAACAAGATTTTATTTGTATCACAAAATCTTTTAACCATACTAAGACCTATTCCAAAACCTTGAATATCGCTATTGCTTTGGTAGTAATTGTCAAATATGTTAATAAGCTCCACTTCATCTATGCCACAACCATAGTCTTGAATATAAAGTTCATAATCTTTAAGTGATATATTTATATTTTTACTATTTTGTGAGTATTTTACAGCATTATCTATTAGATTGTCAATAACTTTTGATAAACCCACTTTGTCACTATTTATTGGTGTAGAATTTAGTTCTACCTTAAACTCTATTTGTGGGTATAATAATTGTAAAAACTCAACTCTTTGTAGTACTAATTCATCTAGTTTTATATTCTCTTTAATTACATTAGAACTTTGAAGTTTTATCATATAATCAAGCTCATTGTATCTTTGTTGAAGCATATCACAGGCACTTTCAATTCTTGTAATCCTTTTTGAATCTTTTTCATTAGTAATATTTTTCTTCAACATATGTATATTTGTTTTTATGGTACTTATAGGAAGGTTTAACTCATGAAGTGTTTCTTTTGAGAGAGTTTGTAAATTGTTAACATGTCGAACTAGAGGATCAACACCAAGTTTTGACATTATAACTCCTGCAAATGCAATTAAGCATAGGAGTACTACTAAAAAAAGAAAAATATTTGTAACTCCTATAGCGACTATAAAGTAGTAGAGTATTATTAAAAATACAATGGTTGTAAGAAAATAGTAGATAAAAATATTTATACGAAGATTACGAAACAAGTTTATATCCAATACCTCGAATATTTTCTATGCTAACTTGAGGAAGAAGTTGTTTTATACGATTTATATAAACCCTTATAGCCCCATCACTTCCTCTTTCACTATCTCTATAAAGTTCATCTAAAATTAACTCTTTTGGAACAGTATTATCTGCATGTTGCATAAGTAATAGAAGTAATTCATACTCTTTTTTTGATAAATCAAGCTCAGACTTATCATATAAAATTCGTTTATGTAGCTCATCATGGCATAGTAGATTAATACATTTGACTTTATTAGGTTTTACTCTATTTAAAATAGCATTTATTCTAAGTAAAAGTTCATCACTGTCAAAAGGTTTAGTTACAAAATCATCACCACCATTTATAAAGCTTTTGCGAAGTACTTCTTTGTCTTTATGAGATGTTAAAAATATGGCTGGAGTTGTGTCATCAGCTTCTCTTAACTCTTTTAAAAGTGTTAAACCATCAATAAGGGGAACATTAATATCTAGTAGATAGAGGTCAAATTTTTGCGAAAATATAACATCTAACGCACTTTGTCCATTAGGGACATGAATAACATCAAAATCACTATCTTCTAGTAAATCTATAAGAGTTTCTGCAAAAAGCAGATCATCTTCTAAGAGTAAAATTTTATTCAATACTCTCTATAGCCCAACTAATAGTCTCTTTAGCGTACATAGGAATAACACCAAAATAATTGTCAGGTACTATAAAAGGACGATTTTCTAATACAATCTCTTTAAATTCAGAACAGATTCCATATATACTTTGTGCATTATCACTTACAAATGCTTGAAGATTATCAAGCTTATCATACTGCTCAAAAATTTCACATAGAAGTTGCAATGCTATTGGTGCAGTAAAAACTCCAGCTGCACATCCACAAGATTCTTTTTTATCTTGTGGATGAGGTGCAGAATCTGAACCAAACATCACTTTTGGATGAGCTTCTAGGGCTATATTTAAAAGAGCATCTAAATCCTCTGGTCTTTTAGCAATTGGTTTGCAAAAATTGTGTGGCATCATCATCCCACCAACAACATCATCAAGAGTTAAAAGTAAGTGATGAACTGTAATAGTTGCATAAAGATTATCATGTTTATCAAGCATTTTAACTGCCGCTTTTGTAGTGATATGCTCCATAATTATTTTTAGATTTGGAAAATTAGTAGCTAGAGATTCATAAACACTCATAAACTCAGCTTCTCTATCCATAACAAAACCATCAGTTTCGCCATGAACACAAAGAGGAATCTCTAGTGCACTCATAGCATCAAGAGTAGGACGCATCTCTTCTATATTAAAAGATGAAACACCCCCTTCAGAATTAGTAGTTATTCCAGCAGGATAAAGTTTTATAGCAGTTATCTCATCTGCTACACTCTCTAAAAATGCTTTATCATAGTTTTTGTAAAATAGTGTCATATATGGCTCAAAATAATCATTCGGAACAGCTGCCATTATACGCTCTTTGTAAGCTTTTACATCCTCTAAACTTGTCACAGGTGGAACTAAATTTGGCATGATAATAGCACCACTAAAACTATAAGCAGTTAGTGGTGCAACATTTTCAAGCATAACACCATCACGAAGATGAAGATGCATATCAAGCGGCATTAAAAGAGTATGAGTTTTCATAAATATTTCCTGTTTTTATATATTTTAAAATTATAGCTAAATAGAACTTTTAGATATTTTGGAATGTCCCCTATTTAAGAGACACTTATTTAGTCAGTTAACAAGACATTGTTTTTAACCTTTTCATTATATTTTATTTTA
>JAFLJV010000002.1 GCA_022712845.1 Sulfurimonas sp.
ATGATTCAATTGTTTCATTAACAGAAGTGATTTCATTAACAGTTTTTTTAAAGTCAAGCTCTTTAAATACCCTTGCGTTAAATTCTTCTTTTCCAAATGGTTTAGAAATTATTTCATTTGCACCATACTTTAATAACATAGCATTTAAGTTTTGTTCATGTAATGCGGTAAAAGCAAATATTATTTTTTCTTCTTTTGTATACTTTGATCTAATACTCTGAATGAATTTTGCTCCATCCATATCTAATAATATGGAGTTAGTTGCTATTATCTCAATCTCAGAATCTTTTTTAATCAATTCTAATGCTTCTTTTCCATCTTTTGCATGTAGTGGCTTCAAAATTAGAGTCGAGAACAAATATAATACTTGTTTTCTTTCAGCTTCATTATTGGTAACAATTAACACTTTTTTATTTTCAAAGTATAGTAGGGTTTGTATGAGTTCAGCTGCATATAAAACATCATTTTTTGTATTTTTTGCTACATAATCAATAATCGGTTTTTTTGACATTTTTGTACGGATGTCATTACCAATAGAACTAGTTAAAACTAGTGTTGGAATTTTGTGAGATATTGATAAATCAACCATTTCACCATCTAAAGCGTCAGGTAATACAATGCATACTATAGCTGCAAAAAAATCATTTGTTTTTTGCAATATTTCTTCAGCATTTTTATAGCTAGATGCATAAACAATTTGTAGTTCATTTCTTTTAGCAAACATTATTGTAACGATTTTTTGAAATAGAGGACTATCATCAACTAGTAAAACTTTTCTCAAATTAAACTCTTCTATTTAATATTGAATATATTATAGCTACTTAATGTTTAATGTTTTTTTAAGTTGATTCTAATTATGAATCATGCATATCCCCAGATCCAAAATCATCAAAATGTGATTCAAAATCAGTATCGTTACTCCCTAGTGAGTCCAAATCTATTTCATTAGATTCTTCAGAACTCTCTTCTTTATCATCATCTTCTTTATTTTTACCTTTTCCTTTATCACTATCTTTTTCAGTTTTATCATTTTTGTTTTCTTGGTTGATATAGTTTCCTAAAGCACTATCTTCATTGGTATCAAATAGATCAGATAGTGTTGTTTCTATTTCTTCTTCTTGCGTACCTATTGTAAAATCAGTACCTTCTGCAGAACTATCAAAATTTTCTATACTAATTGAATCCGAATCTGAATCTGATGAGAACAAGGCTTCTTCAGTTTCAGTTACTTTATCATCAGATCTATTTCCTTTATCATCATCACGAACATCTTTTCCAGAAGCTTCAGCTGCAGTATCATTACCAACACCTTTAGCATTGTCGTTATTTGAATCTTTATCTTCTTTAGTCTTCGTTTCTTCTCCAACTGGAGTTTCTTCTGTTTCTTTTTCAAGAATTACTTTCTTTTCAGTAATAATCTCTTCTTCAACAACAGATATCTTTTGAGTTACTTCTTCACTAACGTCTCTGTTTCCTTTATCATCATCACGAACATCTTTTCCAGAAGCTTCAGCTGCAATATCATTACCAACACCTTTATCATTGTCATTATTTGAATCTTTATTTTCTTCAGTTTTAGTTTCTTTTTGAGTTGGAATTTCTTCTTCAGTAATTACTTCTTCAACAACAGGAATATTTTCTTCTTTAGTAATAATCTCTTCTTGAACAACAGGAGTTTCTTCAATAATTGAAGCCTCTTTAGCAGTCTCTTCTTCAATTGGAATCTCTTCAGTTTCAGTAAGTACTGCAGGAGTTTCATTATCAATATAATTTACATCTAATTGTTCTGTTTCAACATCTCCTGAACTACTTGTCGCATCAGCATAATTTTCATTATCAGACTCTATCTCTTCATTTATTTCAATTTGATTATCAGTTATATCATCTACAGTATTTTGTAAAAAAGTTATATCATCATTGTCATAAGTTTCATTTTCAAAAAAAGTTTCATCGAGTGTGATTTCTTGATTAGGTCCTATGGTTACTTCTCTTCCATCATCAAAGCTTATTGTTATATTTGAAAATTCTGTTGTTGTTAATATAGCACCATTCTCAGAGATTGGATCTCTTGCTTTAAGCTCTCTTTGTGATCCATCAACTTCTATATTTACTAAACCTTTTATATCTGAAACAATTCCAACTGACTTCGACATGATAAATCCTTTTATTATATTCTTGTATCTATATGGTATCTTTAATTGCGAGTTGAAATCTATTATACTTAAGTATAAAATTGATACTGATAATTTTATTTTAAATTACAGGGTTAAATCATTATTTGCTAATTCAGACTTGTTTACTTCTAGCCATCTTAAAGAAAAGCTTTTGACAAGATAACTCTTTTGGTATGGATATATCATTTATGATATTCTCACTTAGAAGTTTTGCTAAGTATGGAGCAAAAACAAAACCTCTTGAACCTAGTGCATTTATAATATATAGATTTTTATAGTATATAAGTGATTCTTCTGGAATTTTAGTTCCATTTTTGATAGTTGGATGTTGCTTTAAAGACTCTTTATAGTCTATAGTTTTTCCAATAGTTGGAAAATAACTTTTAATACTAGCTCTTGCACCTTTATAAACTTTTACTACTTCTAAATTATCTAATTTTATCAATTCATTTGCTTGAATTAAAAGAGTTTTGATTTGTGCCTCATCAGTATTGATATAAAAAGCACACTTATCACATGTTGTTTCACATTTCATATCTTTTTCATCATGTCTTTGCCCAGTAGCACCAATAGAGATAGTTCCATCATCTTTATTTGTTGAAATAGAGATAGATTTATGAATATTAAATGGTATTTTTGTTGTTGTTTTGGCATCAATTCTAAGACCAAACATGGGTGATATTTTCATATAGGGGATATCAACAAGTGAGGTGTTAACACCTTGAGCTAAAATGATGTTTTTTGCTTTTAAATCTCCAACCTCGTATACTCCATCTTTAAAAACCAACTCACTTATATTTTTTTTATAAAAATCACAATCTTCAAGCAGTTTTTTACAGATTTTAAGAGGCTCCAATACTGCTGCATTTCCATAAAAATAACCATCTATATCTTTAAAGTTTTTCGATATTTTTTGAAGTTTTTCATTGTTGAAATATTCATATTTTATATAATTATTTTGTAATTTTGTGTCATTGAAATTACTATTTGGAACTCTAAGTACACCTTTTTTTTCAATTTCATTAGGGATGAGTTTTTCATAAAAATCTAGAGAAAAATTTAAGGATTCATTTACAAAACTGTTATAAAGATTTTTTTTACCAGGAAGAGGAGAAAGAAATGCTCCTGCCGCACCACTAGCTCCTCCAGCTATTCCTTCTCTATCAACAACAGCAATTTTCTTGCCATGTTTATTTAATAAGTGAGCGATATTACATCCTGCACTCCCAGCACCAATTATTAAGTAATCATATATTTTCATTAAGTGTATTATATCTTTTCTTTTCAATAGTATAGGCAATATTTGGAAGATAAATATTTTAAATATTGATATGTATGAAGTTTATTTATGCTCTCTCACTTATATGTTAAGCCATTATTATTTTTGTAGTGCTATAATCGCAAATATATTATATAACTAAGGAATAATAATAATGAAATATAGTGCTTTATTTGAAGATGAGGATGATGTTTTTTTAGGTTCTCCAGTGAGTAAACTGATGGATATTATTTTTACTGCTAACAATGATGTTGTAAGATTTGATTTAGAAAATTTTATCAAACAGCGTGCGGCAATGGAAATACTTTTAGAGAAACATCTAGGGGAAGATTTTCATGATAATGTACAAAGATACATAGTTGAAAATCGTGATGAAGTTGAGATGAAAACAAAAAGTTTATCTATTGAACTAACAGGTGATATTGTTTCAAAAAGTGAATAGTTGAAATTTTTTTTACAAGTTTTTACTCTTTTGCTTTTTAGCTCTAGTTTCATTATTGCTAATGATTTGAGAGAAATCAGTGAAATATCACTGAAAAAAGATGAGCAAAAGAAAATTCTTGTAAAATACGACAATAAAAAGAAACTTTTTAAATTTAGTTGGACACTGTATAAAAATGGTGGCTTAGTAATTTTTAGATCTTATGATGCAATAGTTGCTCAAAATATACTATATTTAAGACATCAAAACCAAAGTTTTAGAGTTGAACTAAAACCAAAAGGTTCAGATTTTTACAATGTGCCATACCTGTTAGTTAAATTTAAGAAGTTTGATGAAAAAACAGCTAAAGCAAAATTTGAAATTTTTCTATCTGATGATAAATTTCAAATAACACTGCAAGACTTGCAAAATAATTAGAGAGAGATAATGCAAAGAGTTGAAAAAGAGATAACAAGATTAATCAAAGAGATAGATTATGATGAAGTTACTCGATTATTTGAAAAACTATCAGGCGGGAAAAGACTTCGTGCTAAATTAGTTCTTAAAATAGCAAGTGATGATGAGAAGGCACCTCTTTTAGGAGCTATAGTTGAGTTGATTCATGCTGCAAGTTTGCTTCACGATGATGTAATAGACGAGGCATCAACACGTAGAGGTGTAGCCTCGGTAAATGCAACGGATGGAAGTAAAACTGCTGTAATGCTTGGAGATATACTTTATTCAAAAGCTTTTAGTGAGTTAGTATCTTTTGATGAAGAGATAGCTAAAATAATAGCGTCTTCTGTTACATCTCTCTCCAAGGGTGAAATGATAGATGTAAAAATGGCAGACGAATTTAATCATGATGAAGATAAATATCTTGATATGTTGTACCTTAAAACAGCTACTCTTATTGAAGCATGTGCCAAAGCTAGTGCTATTTTAGTTGGAAAAGATTCTAGTTCTCATGCACTTTATGGAAGAAATCTTGGACTATCTTTTCAAATAATGGATGATATTTTAGATATTACAGCTGATTCACAAACTTTAGGAAAACCTTCTATGAATGATTTTGTAGAGGGTAAATGTACATTGCCATATATTTATTTGTATGAGGCTTTAGATGAAAAAAATAGAAAAAAATTAGTTGCCTTACATAAAAAAACTATGAATGAGCAAGAGAGTGCTTGGATAAAGCAGAAGATGCAAAAGCACAATACAATTGAGAAATCTTTTGAGTTAGCAGTAAAACTTTCAAATGAAGCGATGAGCGTTATGAAAAATGATACTGAACTTATAGGTATTTTACAAATCATGATAAAAAGAAGTTATTAATGCACTATTTAACAATAAGTTTTACACATAAAAATTCTACACTTGAGATAAGAGAACAGTTATCTTATCCAGATGATGAAGTAAAAAAAAGATGTTTAGAAAAACTAATACAAAATGACTCAATAAATGAGGTTATATTATTATCAACATGTAATAGAATGGAAGCAATATGTAGTTGTAATGATTTAATTGAAGCAACTAAATATATTTTTGAAGTATTATCACAACACTCAGGTATTGCTATAAAAGATCTTAAAGATAGAGCTGACGTATTTGATGATAGTAGTGCTATTCATCATGTTTTTAGTGTAGCTTCTTCACTTGACTCTATGGTTGTTGGAGAGACTCAAATAGTTGGACAAATGAAAGATGCTTTTAAATTTTCAATAGAAAATGAGTTTTGTTCTAAAAAACTGGCGCGTGCTATGCATACAGCTTTTAAATGTGCTGCAAAAGTTAGAAATGCGACAGATATATCTTCAAAACCCGTTTCAATAGCAAGTGTTGCAGTTTCAAAATTAAAATCAGTTTTATCTGATTTAAAGGGCAAAAAAGCACTTGTTATTGGTGTAGGGGAAATGTCAGAAATATCTGCAAAACATCTAGTAGCTAGTGGTGCAGATGTATATATAATGAATAGAACAAAAACAAAGGCTGAGATTTTAGCTAGAGAGTGTAATATAAAAGTACTAGACTATGGAAAACTTCCAGAAGCTGTTAACGAGTTTGAAATACTTTTTACTGCAACAGGTGCAAAAAACTTTATTATAAATGATGATGTTATTGAGCCTTGTGATTTTGATAGATATTGGTTTGATATGGCATTACCAAGAGATATAGAGCATTGTTTGGATGAAAAAATTCACCTTTATCAAATAGATGATTTAAAAAGTATTGTTGCTGAAAATATTGGATTAAGAGAAGAGAGTGCTAGAAAGGCACATGGAATTATTGGTAGAAGTACAGTAGATTTTTTTGAATGGTTAGATACTCTTAATGTTGAACCAATGATTAAAGAAATTTATGAAAAAGCTTTTGTAGCTGCAAAAGAAGAGAGTAATAGAGTTATACAAAGTGGTTATATCCCTAAAGAATATGAATCACAAATAAATAAAATGGCTCAACAAGTACTTAAGAGATTTTTACATGATATGACTGTACAAATGAGAGATAAATCTGATGAAACAAAATCTGATCTTGGTCCTATGCAATATTTAGTTGATGAAGGTAAAATGAAAAATAAAATAAAGGGTAGACCTTGAGAAGAAGTAGAGCATTTATCCCAACAACTAAAGAGGTGCCATCAGATGCAACTCT
>JAFLJV010000003.1 GCA_022712845.1 Sulfurimonas sp.
AGTTTTGATGCAGATTTTTGTAATGGAGATGAGGGTAAAAGATATATAAAAGATACATTTGAAAATAATGGTTATTTGATGGATCCTCATACTGCAACGTGTTTTAAAGCTTACGAGAGATGTTCAAATCCTAAAATAAAAACTATTGTATACTCAACTGCCCAGTGGACAAAGTTCTCACCTGTAATTGCTAATGCACTAACAGGCAAAGTCAATACTGATGATATTGAAGCATTAAAATTAATTTCTGAAGTTACTTCATTGGAGATACCAAAGATGATAAAAGAACTTTTTGATAAAAAAATAGTTCATAACACAGTTGTAGAAAAAGAAAATATAGAAGAAGAAATACTTAAATTTTTATAAATAATTAAAAGGGATATTAAATGGGACTAAGCAATAAAAAATTACCGAAAATAGGATTTTTGTATCTTGATTACGTACTTAGATTTTTTGACTACTCAAACTTTAAAGGTTGGCCAAATAAGATAGAGACTGTAACATATCATTGGAAAAACGATAAAGCTAGATTTATTAAAGAAGTAAAAAGAAAAAAAATTGATGTACTTGTAGGAAATATTCCAGCTACAGCATATGAAATATTTAGAGAGATTGCAAGAGAGCTTCCAAATGTAAGATTTATACCATCTATGGATACTCAGTTTTCAAATAAATCAAAAGAAAATGTTACGAGATTTGCTTGGAAATATGACCTACCAATTCCAAAAACATATATATACTACAATCATAAAAATTCAGATAAATTTTTAAAAAAATGTAAATATCCAAAGATAATCAAAAAATCCTATGGACCATCAAATTATGGTGGATATTTTGTTCATAAAGTTGATAATTATAAAGAAGCTAGAACACTTTATGATGATAGAAAATATCATCCACAATATTTTCAAGATTTTATCCCTATGGAAGCAGATATCCGCGTTATGTTAATTGGACATAAACCAGTTTGTGCATTTTGGAGACGTGCTCCAGAAGGTGAATGGCTTACAAACACTTCTCAAGGTGGAAGTATGGATTATAATAATGTTCCTAAAAATGTTCTTGATTTAGCTGTACGTGTATCTAAAGCTGCAAAAGCTGAATACTGGGCAGTTGATGTTGCTTATGGAGTAGATGGTAAAGTTAGAATACTAGAGTGTGCTACAGCTTTTGCAGCATTTCCATATATTAGAGACTGGATAGGTCAGTATTTGATGTGGAGCTTAAGTGAGGGTAAATTTAAAAAACCACACACTCCAATATTTAACTGGGAAGAGCTTAGTAAAATGGATAGTTCAATCCTTAGAACTCTAAGACATATCACTTTTGGAAAATTCACACCTAGCTATGATGGAGATCATTTTGCTAAAAAGAAAAAAGTTTATGGAAAAGAAGAGGTATATCTTCATGAGCTAGATGATGTATATAAAATGTATGATGTAAAAAGTAGAAATACAGAAGAATGGCCAAGTGAAAAATGGAACTATCAAGATAATTTAGCACTTAAAAAATCAAAATCATTAAAAGCAGAATGTCCATCTGTTAAAGATTCTCCAAATCCAACAAGTGATGAATCTGAAGAATCTATTGTAGAAGCTGTTGAATATAGTATAAAAGAGATAAGTGAATTTTTAATAACTGTTAATGGCATAGGTAAGAAAAAAGTTAAAAAAATAATGGATCACTTTGAGAGTGCAGAAAAATTAGTTGGCGTACTAGAGCAAAATAGTATGTTAATAAGTGAGGTAAAAGGTGTCTGTGAAAAGCTTGCTAAAAAAGTAGGAAAAGCTTGGAAAAAATATAAAAAGAACCAAGAGCTATAACTCAGTAGCTCTTTTATATGCTCTCCCAATTGCATCTATACATGATGCTCTTACATTTCCATCTTCTAATGCCCCATAACCTGCAGCTGTAGTCCCACCAGGACTCATTACACCATCTTTTAAAAGTGCAGGGTGTATATCTTGAATCAACTCTCCAAAACCAGCAAAAAGACCACGCATAGTTTTCATCGCATCATCTCTTTTCATACCTTGTTTCACAGCTCCATCAGTTAAAGCTTCTGCAATAAGTGTAAGATAAGCAGGTCCACTTCCTCCAAGAGCAGTGGCAATATCAAGCTCTTTCTCACTTGATAACCAAAGAGTCTCTCCAATAGAGCCTAAAAGTTCTTTCGCTTCATCTTTAAACTCTTCATCACCAGTTAAAGTAGTCATAGAACGACCAACTTGAGCAGCAAGGTTTGGCATACTTCTTACAACAGCACTTGGATTTAGGTTTTGTTTTAGCTTTTGTACCGTTGTACCAGCTAAAACAGAGTAGATAACTCTAGCTTTTCCTTTTAGTCGCGTTGCAATTTCTTCAACATTAGCAGGTTTAACACAAAAGATGATAGTTTTATCATCACAGTTAAAACCATCCATAAGATGTTTTTGTATCTCAACACCAAGCTCACTTTCAAATTTATCTACTTTTTCTAAACTTCTACCAACAACTTCAATAGCATAGTTTTGTTTTAACCCCTTAGCAATACTAAGTGCCATATTTCCATTTCCGATAAAAGTGATAGTTTTCATTTAAAGTGCCTTGATGTTTTTTGTAGAAGTATAACATTTTATTACTACCATTAAATATCAACTCAACTTAAACTTAAATATGTCAAATTACAATATTTTATTTTAAATCAAAAATAGCAACTTGATTTCTACCATTTTCTTTTGCATTATATAAAGCCTTGTCCGTACAGGCATATATTTCTTTTATATCATATTTTATATGAGGTTCAATTATAATTAATCCCATCGATATAGTTACAAACTCGCTTGCACTATTTCCTTTATGCTCTATATTCAAATTTTGAATATTAATTCTTAATTTATTTGCAAATTTTTCAGCTTTATCTTTGGGTATATTACTACATAGCACTCCAAATTCTTCGCCACCAAGTCTAAATACCATATCATGAGGTCTTTGTAAATTATTTGTTAAACTTTTTGCTACTGCTATTAAAGTATCATCCCCTGCTTGATGTCCATAGATATCATTGTATTGTTTAAAATGGTCAATATCCATCATGATAAATATTAAATTTTCTTTTTCTCTTTGTTGAATTTTTTGTTGTTTTTCAAAAATATTATCAAAATGTCTTCTATTGTATAATTTTGTCATGCCATCAGTAATTGACAATTCTTGTACCGTTTCTATAATTTTTTTATTTTTATTAAAAAATATTAGATTCATATAGATTATAAAAATCAAAGAAAAAATCGCAGTTATTAATATCCAGTTTGATAGTTTTGTTTTTGTATCAACTCTTTGCTCTAAAAGTTTTTTTAATTCCTGAAAATTCATATAGTAAAATGATATTATTAAATTAATATTTTCGGTATGATATTTATATATATCAACAGGACTTTCAATAATGGATTTTTGCTTTAAAGTATTATTCTTTGTAAAATCCAATAGATGAATTTGTGCATTAATCATATCTTGATAAGAAATATTCATTTCAGATTTTTTTTGAGTATAAAATTGAGTAGTAAGAAACTTAATTTTAAATAAAACTTCCTCTATTTTAGATATTTCAATGTTAATTAAATTTATTTTTTCTATGTTAAATTTATTGTTTTGTCTTGATGTACATAAAGCTCTTACTTGTCCATTATGTTCAATAAGTTCTGGTAAATTCTGAACAATATTTTCAATAAGAATATAAGATTTTAATTTAGGATCTAGCATAAGGTATGAACTATATGAGATATCTCTAACAAGTATTATAGATTCTTGCATGGCTTTGGTAATATGCTTAAAATCAATATTGTGTAAAACATCTTCTGACAAATAATTTAAAAATTTAAAATTTTTTCATTGGAAGCTATGTGTTGTTTTTCTTTTTCTAAGATATATCTTAATTCAGAAATATCACTTTTTATATCATAAATAGTCCATACCATATTTTGTTTGCTTAATTTATCTTTGTCAACTATAATTGATAATCCTCTTAATCGTTGAAAATCAAATGCTATATCTTGTATTTTAATTATTTTATTTAAGCCTTGTAATTCATTTGTTGTAATGTCAATTTCATCTTTAACATAAAAATAGGCATATGAAAACATACTAATAATACCTATAATTGGAACTATCACAGTTAAAATAAAATATTCAGAATAATTGTTATTTTTAAACATTAAATAATCTTTTTAGTTTTATATAAAGATTATTATACTATAAAGTTAAGATATTTTGCAACTATAGGTGGGTAATAACACGGCTGTTTCATGCTAAGGAATAAAAAATGCTTTAAATAAGTATGACAGAATATAATATACGCCAAGAGCTAAAAACATTAAAAGATAAAAGAAGAGGACAAGGGCAACAACATAAGATAGATGTTGTGCTTATGATTACGATAATGGCTACGATGAGTGGATATCAGGGGTATCGAGCTATAGGGGATTTTGCTCAGAGATATAAAAAAGAAATTATCAATCATCTTAAAATTGAAAAACAGTTAGTACCATCATTTCCAACAATACGCAGAGTATTAATGGAAATTAACCATAAAAGGTTTGGAGATATTTTTACTAAGTGGATGAAGCACTATATGAAAAAATCTAATTCTCAATGGATAGCAGTAGATGGTAAAGCAATAAAAGGTACTAAGCAAAAAGAGGAAGATAAAAAACTAGCTCATTTAGTTTCATTTTTTGCAAGTGATTCTAAGGAGATACTTATTGCTAGAAAAACAGCATCAAAAAGTAATGAAATACCTTTAGTGCAAGAGATGATGGAAGAGTTTCCACTTCAAGACTTAGTTATAACTCTTGATGCACTACATTGTCAAACTAAAACATTAAAAGCTATCAAAGATAGCGGCAATGACTATGTCGTGCAAGTCAAAGATAACCAAAAAAACTCTTAGAACAGATAATATTTAATACAAATATTTCTGATTTTATAGACTATAACAAGATACAAGAGCCTAATCGTAATAGATTTGAAGTTCGTGAAATAGAAATTTATGATGATTTTTACAATATCGATAAAGATAAATTTCATGGTATACAAGAGATTGTAAAAATCACTCGTTCTACTTATTGGAAAAATAGTGATAAATTTTCCATTGAAACATCTTTTTATATTTCAAGTAAAAGAATGCCTGCTAAGGAATATAATTTAGGAATTAGGGCTCACTGGAGTGTTGAAAGCATGCACTATATCAAAGATGTAACTTTTGGTGAAGATGCTTCTTTAATCCGTACAGGTAATGCTCCAACTAACTTTTCAATAATAAGAAATATAGCCATGAATGTACTAAGACGAGAAAATTATATAAACTTTCCTCAAGCTATTCGTATGATTGGAGGAGATATTAAAAAACTTTGTAACCTTTTAGCATGAAACAGCCGTG
>JAFLJV010000004.1 GCA_022712845.1 Sulfurimonas sp.
GACCTGAGTTAAGGTTTGCTTTTAGCACAACGTCTCTAGTTGCTTGAGCTGGAGTAGTAAGTCCAGGTGCTATAGTGAGATTTGTAATAGGTGCTGTTGAATCAACGACACCTGTTTCAGTGTTTCTGAGCCAGCCTTGAACAATAAAACCATTATTATCAACAAAGTTTCCAGATGCATCAAATTTAAAATCACCAGCACGTGTATATTTATAAGTATTACCACCATCTGGAGAAATTATGTAAAAACCATCACCTTGGATAGCTACATCTGTATTTTTATCAGAGTTTTGAACTGAACCCTGAGAGAAGATACGGGTCATTGAGCTTATAGTAGAACCAAGCCCAACTTGCACAGGATTTTTACCACCAAGAGAGCCTTGTGGAGCTGTAGCAATTGCCTTAGTTTGAGCTAGAAGATCTGAAAAATTGGCACGAGAATATTTATAACCTGTTGTATTAACATTTGCAATATTATTTGCTTCTATATCCATCGCTACTTGATGCGATTGTAATCCGGATACACCGGCGAAAAGTGATTTTAACATTTTAAATCCTTTATTAGTATAGTAAAGATACAAAGCATTTAGTGTTCCAATTTGTGTATAGTGAGTTATGCATCCATATTTAAGGCTTTTTGTAACATCTGATCTGCTGTTGTTATAGATTTTGAATTAGCATCAAAAGCTCTTTGCATTATAATAATTTCAGTTAGTCCAACTTCCATCCTTACATTTGAGCCTTCTAGTTTAAAATTTGTAATATCTGTACCTATGATGTTTTTACCATTTTCATCTTGAAAAAATATAGCTTTACCACTATTAGATGATTCTTGAAAGCGAGATCCATTTATACGTTCTAAACCTCTATCATTTTGAAAATGATAAACTGCCACTTTACCTATAGCACTTTGGAGACCATTTGAAAAAGTTGCTATCACTTCTGCATTTTTATTTATATCATAACCTAATAGTTCTCCAGAATTTAATCCATCTGTTTGACTTGAACCTGAAAATGTACTATTACTTGATGTCACTCCTGTAAAATCTGAGCCTAAATCAATACTAACTGTACTACCATTATTATCAATTGATGAAAGAGTAGTTGAAAGCAAAGAACCATCACCGTTAAAATTTACTACACCACTTTGTGTATCATATGTTATAAGTCCATCTCTACTCTCTACAGTAGCTATAATATCCCAACTTGAGCCTTGAGCAGGTTGCACAGCACTCTTAGTAAATTGAAGTCTTAAATCATTTCTATTATCTTGCGAATCAATAACTTCAGCACTTATAACTCTTGTTACATCTTCTGAGCCTAAATTTCCACTAAAGGCTGCTGTTGTAGTTGGCTGTACTGCAACTATTAAATCTTTTGGAAAAATAAGTTTTTCTTGAGTATCTACCTCACCAAGATCAACATTTGCTAATTGCTCTGTTAATATACCATTATTTATATTTGGACCCATTGTTCCTAATACATAATAACCATCTTGTGTTACAAGGGCTCTATCTGCATCAAAGGTGAAACTTCCATCTCTAGTATAAAGTGGTTCTTCTTCCCCTTGAATACCAAACCATCCATCACCAAGTAATGCTAAATCTGTACTTAAATCACTTAATTGAAAAACACCTTTATGTTCGTCCATAACTACTGTATTTAATGTTGAACCAACACCAATACTACTATTTACACTTGATGAAGCTGAAGTAGTATTTAGCATTTGTTCAAACATACTTGAGAACTCTGTAGAATACCCACGAAACCCTACTGTGCTTGTATTTGCTAAATTATCTGTAATAACATTAATAGCCTCTTGATGTGCTTTAATTCCATTTATTCCTGTATAAAAAGCCTGAGTCATCATGATAAACCCTTTTAATAAACTTCTACAACATCAGTTAGTGGAACATAACTTGAGCCAAGCTTTAAGTATGTTTTACCTTGTTCAAATCTAACTGACTCTATTGGGTACGCACCAAGTCTTGTACTCTCTTTATCACCAAGCGGTGTATAATAATCAGATTTAACACGATATATACCACTCTCTACTTGATTTCCTTTATTATCAATTCCATTCCAATCAAACGCATATACCCCTGCATCTAATTTATCTACAGCAACATCATCTCCATTTGCATCTTTTTCTGTTATATCAATCTTTATGGTTGAAACTATATTGCCATCTAAATCGGTTATGTCTACTGTTCCATTAGCTATATCTTCTGGAAAATATACTTCAAATTTTGAGATTGAACCTTCATCGTAAGAGATAGCATCACTTCCCAAGTCAGCTCTTTTTCCAATTGCAGAAATTGTTGAGAACTCTTGCGTACTTTGTAAAGATGCTGCTAACTCTTCTAATGCTTTATTTGTATTTGATGATGCTTCTAAAGCTGCTAATTGTGAAGTTTGGGTTAAAATTTCCCCACTGTCCATAGGTTCTGTTGGATCTTGATGTTGAAGCTGAACTAAAAGAAGTGTCATAAAATCATCTTTACCTAAAGCTGTTTTATCTTCCACTGTTTCAGTATAATCTATAGTACCGTTTGTAGCTAGGTTATCACCTACTGAATTAATTGCCATGATATATCCTTTATGCGTAGTTTGGAACTACAATCTCTAAAGAGCTTAAAACTTCTTCGTTTAACTCTTCATTTTCAAAATAATTATACTTTTCATGAGCATCTTTCTCATTTTGTCTATGCTGTTGACTTTGATGTCCAGCATTAGTATCACTATTTTGTGAACTATTATTAAAGTTTAATGAAGCATTATTTATTCCACTATTATTTAATTGTGTTCTTAACTCACTTACATTTGCTGCCAAAGTATTGATAGCCGCATTATTTGAACTTATATTTACATGTAAATTTTTACCACGTTGAACTATGGTTAAATCAACCTCACCAAGTCTTTGAGGGTTTAGTTGAATCTTTACTCTTGTAAATGGAGACTTATAATCCTCAATAGCACTTTTAACATCATTTGAGAGATATTTAATCATCTGTTTTGCTTCATTTAATTTTACTTCAAAACTATCTGCTTTATGAGTTGTTAAACCATCTATTTTACCCGTAGTATTATTATCATTTTGTGATGAATCTCCATGAAGAAGTGCTTCTAAAGATTTTGAAATATTTGTTGTTGCTGTTGGAGCGATAACTTTAGCAGTAGCAACCGAAAAATCCGCTGTTAATGCAGAATTTTTTAAAGATGGTTTTTCTCCACGAAGAAGAAGTTTTAATGTTTCATCAGCTTTTTCTTTTGGCGTTTTTTGAACTACTGTTATTGGATTATTTACTTTTGTTTGAACTATTTGCTCTGTTGTAGCATGCTCTTTTGTTGCTTGAGCTTTAAAAAGTGGTGTTTCTTTTACTTCTTTTTGAGCCTTCATAAATTGTGCATCATTTTTTATCTCTTGTATCTGCTCTTTTTGAGATACAGGTGTTGTTTTAGGTATTGTTTCTTTTTCCACCATATGTGTACTCTGTACTTTTTTATCTTGGACTATATCTTTTATAGCATCTTTTTTATCAAAAACTATATCTTTAATAGTTTCTTTTTTATCTTGAACTATATCTTTAATAGCTTCTTTTTTATCTTGAACCACTTCTTTTATATCAGATACTACTACTTTTTTATCTTGAATAAGGTCTTTTAAGGTTGATACTTCCGCTTTAACTTCTTTTTGTAAATTTTTATCATCTTGAATATTTAAAGCTTTAATATCTTTTGTTTGTAATTCAGATTTTGTTTTAACATTAGCTCTAACTTCTTCAACACTTATTTTACTAATATCTATACCGAATTTTTTAGCAACTTCAACCAAGCCCTTAAGAGTTTTTGGTAGTTCTTTAATTGTAGCTTTTTTAAAACCATCACTATCCTGAATTTTATCTTTTAAATAATTTTTTGCTTGTGCCACTAATGATTTTATCTCTGAAGTAGTTAAGTTTGCTACTGCTTTTGGATTTAACTCTAGTGGTTCCCCAGCTGTTTTAACAGGCGAAGAAATATTTTCATTTTTTAATAAAGATAAAAGAGAATCACTTTTTGAGGTTGATTTTAAATCTTTATCACCTTTTTTATCATCAACTAAAGCTAAAATTAAAGAGCCATTTTGGATATCTTTAGAATCTTTTTTTTCGCTAACTCCTCTTAAGAGATCAGAAAAAGAGAGAGTTGGTTCTTCACTTGATGTTGATAAACCCAAGGGTGAAGATGTGGATGCAGATGAAGCTGTGTCATTTTTTAAATCTAATGAAATCATTGCTTGCTCCTAGTTTCCCTATTTAAAAAAGGGATTTTAGAATTTAAAGCATATTTCATACCAATTATTATTATAATTATTATTGAAATATTAAAATGGTATCATTTCATATGTTAAGTATATTAAAAAAATTACCGATATAAATCATATGAAAAAAAGAGTGATTTTACTATTCCCAGCACTATTGTTTGCTATTAGCCCTTTTGAAACTCCCCTTCCAAATAGCTTTAATACATCTTTATATAATACTAAAGAAACTAAGGAAAATATACAAGCATCAAAAAATAGCAAAATCACATGTAGATACATATGTAATAAAAGGGTATACAATGAACAAAAAATTTCTGATGCTGTAGGGTTTTATAAAAAAACTAGGGATTATAACCTTAGTATTGATTGAAGCTATCTAAGCATAATAAATCATTTTTAAACTTAACACTTATAATATCTCTTAACTCTTCAACTAATTGTTCAGCATTTTCACCATCTTTAGGATAACTAACCATAAATGAATCTACATCTCTAGCAAAAAATTCACCAAACATATTTTTAACAATTTCAGCACCATACTTATCTGTATAAGGAAGTACAAAAAAGTATTCTGATTCAAAATTAATAATGGAATCAGACGTTCTCAAAATTTCTATTAATGAACTGTCTATAACAGATTGTGAAACTGTAGAAAAATCACAATATAGCACCGTGAAGCTCTCTGCTCGATTTTCATCAAGTCTTTCTGATATGCCTATATTTAAGTCAAGTAGTTGTTTAAAATTATTAAACCCAAAATGCACTCCAGCCATATATCACCTCAACCTTTTAGATTTTACTTTTACAAAGTATATCTAAAAAAATATAAAAAGTTTTACATTACAGAAAACGGCTGTACCTCACCTCTTGATACTAGTGGTGAACCTTGTATTTCATCACCATCATATGCTACCGTATAAATTTGATCCTCTTTTGTTTTACAATATGTAAGAATTATCTTTGTTGCTAATGTTTTATCTTCATCACTTGCATCTCTACTAAGCATTGCATGAGGACCTGGTAAACCTACTGTCTTTATATGATAATATTTATCATTTTGAATATCTTGTAAAAAACCATTTTCTTCTTGATTTCTACCAACTACAAGTTTAGCACCATCCTTTAGACGAAGATGACGACCATATTTCATAAGAGGGATATCTTTTAC
>JAFLJV010000005.1 GCA_022712845.1 Sulfurimonas sp.
TAAATTATCTATTGTACTTATTTTATTAGTATCATTTTTAAATGCTGATGACAAAGTTGAAGTATATGCAACAACAATGGATACAAAAGATAATGTTGTTGAAGCTAATGGAGATGTAGTAGTAATTTATCAAGATTATCATCTAAATGCCTCAAGAGCAATTTATGATAGAAACAGTGGTGAGCTTGAATTATTTGATAATATTCGTGCAACCCAAGGTGATAGTATTAAACTTTTAGGAAGTTATGCAAAGTTAAACATACTTAAAAAAGAAAGAACTTTTAAACCATTTTATATGGTTGAGCAGAAATCAAATGTTTGGCTTAGCGGTTCTGAGAGTTTTGCAAAAGATACAGAGGTAGAAATAGAATCAGGAGTGATGAGTGGGTGTAACCCAAATGATCCTTTATGGAAAATGGAGTTTACATCATCGGATTATAATACTGATAGCAAGTGGTTAAATCTTTATAACACTAGAATATATATATATGATATTCCAGTTTTTTACACACCTTATTTTGGTTACTCTTTGGACACCACAAGAAGAACAGGACTTTTACCTCCAATGGTAGGATTTTCTGAAAATGAGGGTTTTTATTATGAACAAGCTCTTTTTATAGCTGAATATAATTGGTGGGATTTGGAGTTAAAACCTCAAGTTAGAACAAATCGTGGTTTGGGTATGTACTCAACATTTAGATTTGTAGATACAAGTTCATCAAAGGGAATTTTAACTACAGGATATTTTAAAGAAAAAGATGATTATTATATAAAAAATTTACTTGCAAATGATAAACATTATGGATTTAATTTTAATTATAAAAATAGTAATTTTTTAAATGAGTGGTTTGATATAAACTTAGATGGACAGTCTGGTATATATATTGATATACATGATATGAATGATGTTGAGTATATAAATTTATCCACAAATGACACAACACAAAATGCCACATCAACACAGTTACTCTCAAGAATTAATCTGTTTTATAATACAGATAACAATTATATTGGTGCATATTTCAAACATTATAAAGATTTAACATTAGATAGTAATAAAAAAACTCTCCAAAATCTTCCAGCGATTCAGTATCATAGATATTTAGATACCTTATTGGAAAATCATATTCTTTATAGTTTAGATGTTAAAAGTAATAATTATTATAGAAGTGTAGGTAAAAGTGCAATTCAAACAGATATAAATATTCCCATAACCATTCAAACTTCACTTTTTGATGAGTATGTAAATATTTCATATAAATCAAATATCTATGCTCAACAAACAAGTTTTAAAGGTGATGAAGAGGTAGTAACTACAGATAAATATAGCAGTGGATTTTTTGCAAGAAATTATCATACTCTTTCTCTCTCTTCACAGCAAACTAAAGCTTTTGAAGAGCTTACTCATGTAATTGATATTGGTGCTCTTTATACAGTTGGTGGAGCTGAGACAAGAAGTGGATATTATCAAGAGCAAAAAGATTATTGTTCTATTGCAGAAAATAAATCTAAAGCTATTTGTGAGTTCTATAATGTCTCAGATATAGAAGAAAATTTACAGCTTTACTTTTCTCAATACATCTATGATTCTTTAGGTAAGCAAATTATTTATCATAGACTCGCACAAAGTTTTTCTTATGAAGATGTTAGTGGTGGTGCAGGAGAGCTTGAAAATGAACTTGATTTTAGAGTTATAGATGGTATAAATTTTTATAATAATATGTTTTATAATTATGATGAGAATGCTTTTTCTAAAATATATAATAGAATATCATATAGTAATAATAATAATTTTACTCTTGCTGTATCCCACATGTACAAAGATACTTTTTTACAAGCAACACAAAATACAAACTATATGACTTCAAGTATAAATTATAGATATGATAAACATTATTCATATAATTTTAAATATCGATATGATTTTGAAAGAAGTGAAAAAAAGAGCTTTGAAATTGGGTTTTTATATCAAAAAAGATGTTGGGACTTTGGTTTAACATATCTTGAAAATAATAGACCTATTCTTAATCGAAGTGGTGTATCTGATTCTATATATGAGAGATATATTTATCTTACAATCAGACTTAAACCAATAATGTCATCTGCTGGAAAAATGTCAGGTTTTTCATTTAGACTTCCTGATAGCTCAGAGGGAAATTAATTTAATGAAAAAATATAAAAATATACTAAAAGATCATAAGGATGCAGCTCAAAAACTTAAAGATGTAATTCCAATGCAAAAAGTAAAAGATGAAAAATGGAAATTTGTTGCAGTATCAAAAGGTGGCTTAGTCATAGCATCACATATAATAGATAAGCAAAAAAATAGTATTGATTTTCTTTTTTCACAACCTATAGTAGCTCCAAATAATAGTGAGTGTGAAATTGCTAGAGTATGTGAAAGTGAGGAGATAGTTATTAATGAAAAACTAGTATCTGCCTTTGATATTAAATATGATTATATTTATGGTGAAGCACGTAGAAAACATGAAGAAAAAATTTTAAGTAATACATATAGATATAGAAAAGGGCAACCTTTTAAATCAATGCATAATGAGATAGTACTTTTGGTGGATGATGGTAGTGAAACTGGTATGATGTTTATGGCTGCACTTAAAACTATTATGGCAATGAAGCCTAAAGCTGTTTATATCGCTGTACCAGTTATACCAAGTGATGTACTTGAACACTTAGAAACATTTACAGATAGTATATTTTTTCTACATAATATAGATGACTATGTAGAAACATCACTTTATTATGAAGAGTATAAAAAAATAAATGAAGAAAAAATTGAAAAAATATTGGGAGACAATAATGAAATATGATGTTAATGTAGAGTTAGAAAATAGAACTGAAGAGTACTCGTTTAATGAGGTGGCACGTCAAGCAAATGGTGCTGCATGGATTAAGAGTGGTGGTACTGTTATCTTAGCGACAATAGTTATAGATGAAACAGAGATAGTAAAAGAAGATTTTTTACCTTTAACAGTTCAGTATATTGAAAAAACATACGCAGCTGGTAAGATTCCTGGTGGATTTTTTAAGCGTGAGACAAAGCCAAGTGATTTTGAGACTTTAACATCTCGTATAGTTGATCGCTCACTTCGTCCACTTTTCCCTAAAGGTTTTGGTCATCCAACACAGATTACTATAATGACATTTAGTGTAGATAAAGATGCTGACTTACAAGTTTTAGCATTAAATGCTGCCTCTGCTGCACTGTTTGTTAGTGATATAGATATAAACACATCAGTATCTGCTGTAAGAGCTGCTAAAGTTGATGGGGAGTTAGTTTTAAACCCAACTCTATCACAACTTAAAAATTCTACATTAGACTTATATTTATCTGGAACAAAAGATGACTTACTAATGATAGAGATGAGAAGTTTAGGTTCAAATATTGTTGATAGCTCTTTAGTTCTTGATCCGTTAATGGATCCAACTCTATCAGCTCCAATGATTATAACTCATACTTCTAATGCTGTAAATGAAGATGAACTTATCAATATTTTTGAAAAGACACAAGAACTTTTGTTTGAGAGTAATGCTAAATATGAAGAGTCATTTAAAGAGTTTAAAAAAGAGACTTTAGAGATAGAGTATAAAGCTCATATTGTAAATGAAGAGATGGTTTCATTTGTTAGAGATAATCATATTGATGATATCAAAAATGCAATGAACCAAATGGCAAAATCAGAACGCTCGACTGCACTAAGACAGTTAAGAAAAAGAATATTAACAAATAATGTAGAGTGGGTTGAAATAGAGCTAAAAGATGCAATAGAGAGTGTAAAAAAAGAGCAAGTTAGAGCTCAAATACTTAATGAGAGAGTTCGTGCTGATGGTAGAGCTTTAACTGAGGTTAGACCTATCTCTATTAGTACAAATGTACTTCCAAATGCACACTCTTCTTGTCTTTTTACTCGTGGACAGACTCAAGCTTTAGTTGTACTAACTATGGGTGGACCTAAAGATGCACAAATGTTTGAATGTTTAACTGATGATGGAACTCAAAATGAGAATTTTATGGTTCACTATAATTTCCCAGGATTTAGTGTTGGTGAAGCATCTCCAATTTTGGGAACAAAAAGAAGAGAATTAGGACATGGGAATTTAGCTAAGAGAGCATTAGAGCCTGTTACAGATTTAGATGGACAGACAGTTCGTTTAGTTTCAGAGATTTTAGAATCAAATGGTTCATCTTCTATGGCAACAGTTTGTGGCGGTTATATGGCTCTTCGTGCTGCTGATATCGAGACTTCTGATATTGTAGCTGGAATTGCAATGGGTATGGTGTCTGAGGGTGATAATTATGCAATCCTTTCAGATATTATGGGTCTTGAAGATCATGATGGAGATATGGACTTTAAAGTAACTGGTTCTAAAGATGGAATCACTGCGATGCAGATGGATATCAAACTTGGTGGAGTCTCTTTAAACATTTTAAAAGAAGCACTATACCAAGCAAAAGAGGGTAGAAGTCATATTATCGATATTATGATTGAAGCTGAGGCTAATATAGAGTTTAACGATGGTGTACTTCCTAGTACTGACTTTTTTCATATTGATCCAAGTTTCATAGGTGAGATTATTGGTCAAGCTGGTAAAACTATTCGTGAAATGATTGAAAGATTTGAAGTAGCAATAGATATCGATAAAAAAGATGGAAAAGTTAAAATCACTGGTAAAAATAAAACAGGTGTAGCTGGGGCAAGAGAGCATATTGAGGGTATTGTAAATACTCCTAAAGTTGCTAAAATTAAGTACGAAGTTGGCGATAAGCATCCTGGTGTTGTTAAAAAAATAGTTGACTTTGGTGCGTTCATCGGTCTTCCTGATGGAACAGACGGTCTTCTTCATATCTCTAAAATATCTGATCAAAGAGTAGATAAAGTAAGTGATGTTTTAAGTGAGGGTGAGGAGATAAGTGTAGAAATTTTAGAGTTTAAAGGTAACAAAATATCTTTAGGTAGAGCATAACAAAAAATTACATCATCTTATACTTCCGTGTTTTACACGGAACTTATACTTCTATAGAGCTATTAAATCCCATTTAAACTATTATTTATCACAATTTAGATAAAATTCGCCCATCAATTTCTAGTAGGGAAATCTGGGCATTTATGTTTAGGTTGCTATATTTAACGATATGGTTACGCTATCCGAAAGTTTTTGTAATAATTTATTGGAGATATATATGAAAAAAATTCTTTTCTTACTAGTAGCATTTTCTGCTGCTGCATTCGCTGCTGAAGGTGATGTTGCTAACCAAACTCTTAAAGCATACTCAATGATTGCTGCTGGTCTTGGTCTTGGTCTTGCTGCTCTTGGTGGAGCTATAGGTATGGGTCATACTGCTGCTGCTACTATCGCTGGTACAGCTCGTAACCCAGGTTTAGGTGCTAAACTTATGACAACTATGTTTATCGCTCTTGCAATGATCGAAGCACAAGTTATTTATGCACTAGTAATTGCGTTAATCGCACTTTACGCTAACCCTTACTTAACTTAATCTATAAAGATTTAACTTAAGTAACCCCTCAAAGCCTAGCTCT
>JAFLJV010000006.1 GCA_022712845.1 Sulfurimonas sp.
TTTGCTTACTTTTTACTTGTTACATCAAATCTATTTTTAAATGGAGGAAGAACAGGTCAATTTGCTTTTGCTGTATCAATTTTTATAGTAGGATTTTTAAATATAAGAAGTAAAATCGTTGCATTCTTTAGTATGTTAATTTTACTCACTTCTATATTTTATGTTGCATATCAAGTGAGTCCCGTATTTAAAGATAGATTTGATAGTTCTATAAAAGAAACAAAAATAATAAGTAGTAGTAAAATATTTTGTGGATCATTTGGTCAAAGAATAGGTGCTTGGATTGTTGGGGGAGAGATATTTTTAGATAATCCACTACTTGGAGTTGGAATATCTAAAAATACAGATACTCTAAAACTGTATATTGATAAAAATCATCCTGATATGAAATGTGTTAAGAGTATGGTTAATTATCACAATTACTATGTTCAAGTTTTAGTAAAGCTTGGTATTATAGGGCTTTTCTTATACTTAATGATATTTTATAATATATTTAAATTAAATATTAAAGATAGACAATATTATAACTTAATGATTATTTTTATAGTTGTTTATAGCACATCAAGTTTATTTGAAAACATGTTTCATCAGCAATTCTCAGCAGCATTTTTCACACTATTTACAGGGATTTTTATAGCAAAAAGCAGAATAGAAAATGAAGTTTAATTATATCAATTATTTAAAATTTCCAATAACCAAGCTCTTTTCTTAATTTAAAATTTCTAAACAAGTTAAGGGGTTTCTTTTTAAGAGGCATATTTTCACCTTTTAACATAATGTCAACTACTTCTAAAACCCTGTCACTTGATTTACCATCAGTATAAGGATGAAATTCTCTTACATTTTGTTCAATATTTTCTTTATTTATATCTAGATTGTCTAAAACTGATAAAATTACCTCTTTTAATTTTTTAATATCTTCTACATTAATAAGGTGTGCTTCATCTTTTTGTGTTTGAAATGTTATAACAGGTTTTAACTGAGTTAAAAATTCATATATAATAGAAGAGGTATCACATAACATTAAATCAGATTTTTTAAAACTCTCTATTAACTCCGTAGACTCGATAAACTCTACATTTGACAGATTAATAGACTTATACATCTCTACAATATTTTTATCCATTTTTGGATGCAAAGTAATATACCAATTAAAACTATATTCTTTCATCATTTCAAAAAGAATCGGATATAAGACTTTTGCTTTTGAAAATCTGGGACTAAATGTTGAGGCAAAGAAAATTGTTTTTTGTATTGAGCCACTTTTTTGTTTATTTATTGGAAACAGAGGGTCTAATTTACACCAACCAGTTTCTGCCACATTAAAAAAACCATACTGCTTTGCCAAAGCTTTAAACTTATCCGTTGAACTTGGGCCATGAGTGCAATATAAATCAAACATACCTCTAATAATATAATGATACAACTGTCCATTTTTTTTAGCTTTAGTACTTGGTAATCCATGAAATATTTGAACTTTCAACCCTGGAATAAATGATGGTACTATATTACCTGGAACAAAAACAACATCAGGATTAAAATTCACTACATCCTGTATATTTATTAATCGTTCTTCATCACTATTTAAAAACTCAACATTTATTTCATCACCATATAAAAACCACTTTACTTCATCCTTTAGTAAAAGTATTTTTTGTTCAAGAGGTCTTAATACAGCAAAACTATAATTTTGGGATACGAAAAAGAGATATTTTTTTTTGATTTCTGCCATTATTTAGACCCATTTTTACAATTAATAAACTGCTTTAGATATTTATAAAACCTTCTATTTGCATTTGAAATAGCTACTGTAAATCCAACCCATCCATTTAAAAAATAAAATCTTAAAAAATATGTTTGAAAAAAAGCAAAAAATGCTTTAGCAATTACTAGTGAAAAAAAACATGTTTTTTTACCTTCTGCTCCTAAATCAGTATATTTTATCATCTTAAAAAGTGTTTGATTAATATCTGTAATATTGAGATGTTTAAAGCTACTTTTTATAGTTATTTTATTATTATTTTCATGCAGTTGAACTTTCTCATGCACAAGAGCATCATCAAATAGATTTTTATTTTTATTGTATAGCCTAACTATATGATCTTTACTAATTGTTTTTTGCCCTAAAAAATAGTTATCTCTAATTAATACAAAAATATTATTAGCATCCTCTAAATTTTGAGATAAAATTTCTTTTATAATACCAGTATTTAAAATCTCATCACTATCTAATGACAATATCCAATCATTACTCGCATGAGTAGCCGCTGCATTTTTTGTAGGTCCAAAACCAATAAATTCACCATAAACAATCTTAATATTACTATAACTATTTGCGATTTTTTCGGTATCATCAGTAGAGTTATTTAGATATAGTACCACCTCTTTAAAATTCGATAAACTATCAAGACATAAGGGTATTGTTTCTTGTGCATTTTTAGCCATAATTACTACAGAGATATTATCAATCAACAACTTTTTTACCTTTTAAACGCTTCTTAAAATTCTTTGCATCTTTATGCTTTTGAGAGTAGTATAGAGCTTTTTTCAAACAACTCTCTTTATCTTGTAAAGTTAGTTCAGAATAAGCATCTATAACAATTTTCAAATCATCATCTTTAGCCCATAGCTGTGAAAAATTTTTCAACCTATCTTCAGTATTTAGCTCTCTAAACTCCATTCTATTTATATCAACTATATTAAAAATATACTCTTTATTACCTTTTTTAATAAGTATATTTCCAGGTGAATAATCTTTATGTAAAATACCATTTTCATGCAACTCTAGTGTAAACTTTGCAAATAATTTAAATATATTATCCCTATCTTCAAAATTTTCATCTAGTAAAACTTCTCTTATCGTAAAATCATAATCAAATTTTTCACTAATAAAATAACTATCATGAAGTAAACCCAAGCTTTTAAATTCTATATATCCTATAGGTTTAGGAACAAATTTTATAATTTTCATGCTATTTTCATAAGATTTTTTAGCTTTAGTATCTCTAAAAAAAGTATAAACTATTTTATTAAAAACATTTGGTATTTTAAATGATTTTACAATGAGTTGTTCATTATCATAGTTTAATATCTTAATTTCATTTCTTGCTTTATGAATTGATTGTTCAGATTTTCTAAAGTAACTTCTTATATCTTGAAGTAATTTTATATATTTTTCTTCAATGCTTGTTATCATGTATCTCTCTATTGATATTATTTCAGCACATTTTATCTTAATAATGATATAATCCGCCTTATGATACAACCTTATATATGGGATAAATATTCCGATCAACCATATCCATTAAAAGATAAGATTTACAAAAAAAAGATGAGAAAAAAAGAACTTTTTTCTCTCTTAAAAACATTTTTAATCTCTTTATTTATACTTCCTTTTTCTCTCATTATGATGCCTTTTATAAAAAGAAAAGAGATAAACTCAAGTGAGTTTTTTTGCTTAGGGGTTGATTATCAAAAAGAAAATAACCTCTCATTAGAATTATTAGAAGAGTTAAAAATTAAAAGAGTTTTACTTCGCTTAAAACTTTGGGAAATGGATACGCTTGAAGAGTTAAAAAAGTTTATTTTAAAATGTGATGATAAAAAAATAACTCTAAAAGTACTTCAAGATAGGGAACATGTACAAGACTTAGATTTATTTAAAAAAGATTTAGAAATTATTTTTACAGAGTTAAGTGAGTGTGTAGATATTTTTGAGATTGGCTCAACTATAAATAGAGCAAAATGGGGATTTTTTAGTGTTGATGAGTATAATAAATTTTATAAAATAGCTTATGATTTAAAAATACAAAAATTTCCAAATATTACACTTATTGGTAGTGGAGTTATAGATTTTGAATATCACTTCACTTCTCATACTCTTTTTAATTTTTTTAAATATAAATATGATGGGATTTCTGCACTGCTTTATGTAGATAGAAGAGGTGCTCCTGAAAATATGCAAATGGGATTTAACCTTTCAGATAAAATTGCACTACTTAGTACTATGACATGGCTTTCACGAAAAGTTAAACAAAAGCTTCATATAACTGAAACAAATTGGCCTATAAGCAACACTGCCCCATATGCACCAACAAGTGAGAATGAATGTGTAAGTGAAGAAGTATATGCTGATTTTATGCTTAGATATCATCTACTCTCATTTGCTTCACAACAAGTTGATAGTGTTTCTTGGCATCAACTTATCGCTCCAGGATATGGTTTGATTGATAACCGCGATGGTATAAAAATGTACCCAGCGTATCAAACTTATAAATTTATGGTTGAAAATTTAAATGATGCACAGTTTTTAAGACTTGATATTAAGAGAGATTATTATATATTACAATGTTTGGTAAATGATAGAGTTTTACAGATTCACTGGACATTAAAACCAACTACATTAAAAAATGAAGATTTTTTTGAATGTTACTCTCGTGATGGAAATATTTTAACACAAGATATATTAAAAATAGGATCTTCACCTACATATATCTATATAAAAACAACATCTAAGTAAGAGGTCATAAATAACTTCATACCTAATGATAAGAGAAGTTATTTATGACCTCTTACTTAACTAGCCTGTATCTTTTGTATAGTTTTTGTTGTACTTTTCCCATCAACAAAATCAACTAATCTAAGCTCATCTGAAAACTCACTTCCCACAACTTTTTTACCCTCATAATCTCCACCTTTTACTAAAGTATTTGGTTTTATCATTTTTATAAGATCATGTGGTGTATCTTGTTCAAAAGGTACTACAAAATCAACTGCCTCAAGTGCAGCTAAAAGATATGCTCTATCATCTGCAATATTTATAGGGCGAGTTGGACCTTTTAATCTTGATACAGATTTATCAGAGTTAAGTCCAACTATAAGTACATCACCAAAACTTTTAGCAATCTGAAGATATTTCACATGCCCAACATGTAAAATGTCAAAACAACCATTTGTAAATACTACTTTTTTACCAATATTTTTATAACGATTTACTATAGTTTTAATATCTTCAAAACTTTTTATATGTGCATCAGAACTACTTTTATGCAAGCTTGCTTCATACTCTTCTATCTCATCTAAGGTGGTTGTAGCTGAACCAATCTTACCTACAACTACTCCAGCAGCTAAGTTTGAAAATGCTGCAGCTTCATCTATATTTTTACCTGCACTAAGAGCAAAGGCTATTGAAGCTATCACAGTATCTCCAGCTCCTGTTACATCAAAAACTTCTTTTGCAACAGTAGGAGATATTTTTAACTCATCATCATAGATTGCTATTCCATCTTCAGAAAGTGTTATTAAAGATATATCTAAATCACATTTATTTTTTAATTTTAATAAAGCTTTTTTTAAACTATCCTCACTATTTATTTCTATGCCAGTAGCTAACATTGCTTCTTTTTTATTTGGTGTTAAAAGATATGCTCCTTTATATTTATCATAATTACAACCTTTAGGATCAATTAAAACTTTGATAGAATTTTCATTACAAAGATTAATTACTTTTTGACACAACTCATTAGTTAAAACTCCCTTTCCATAATCTGATAAAACAACTACATCATAATTACAAATATCATTAGATATAGAGTTTAAAATATCATTAACACAAGAATCTTCTATATCTTCTTTTGAATCCTTATCATATCTAAGTACTTGCTGTGAACTTGCTATAATACGACTTTTTTTTGATGTTTTTCTATTATTTTGAATTACTATATTTTTAGTATCTACATCAATATATTTTAGCATGCTTAAAAGTTCTTTACCATTTATATCATTACCAATAACACTACTTACACTAATTTTTGCACCTAGAGTATTTAAATTATTTATAACATTTCCAGCACCACCAAGAACTGTTGTTTCTTTTGATATATCTACTATTGCCACAGGAGCTTCTGGTGAAATTCTTTGACAATTACCCCATAAATAATTATCTATCATCAAATCTCCAATGACAAGTATTTTTGGTGTAATATTTTTAAGTATCTTCATTATTTTTATCATCTTTTATTATTGTTTGTAACATTTAATTCATTACTAATAATAACAAATAATCTATTAATAATCATTTAAGAGTAAAATCACTATAATTTGTCTGAAATTAAAATCAAAGGTAAATAAAATGAAAAAAATCGTTATGTCAATTGTTGCTTTAACTGCAACTACAGCTTTAATGGCTGGTGTAAATGCTGCTGCTTGTACAGGCTGTCATGGTGCAGATTGGAGCAAAAAAGCTCTAGGTAAATCTTTAGATGTTTCTCAAATGACTCATAAAGAAATTGCAGACTCTCTTAAGGGTTATAAAGCTGGTACATACGGTAGAGCTATGAAAGGTCTTATGAAAGGTCAAGTTGCAAAATACTCTGATGCTGATTTAGATGCTTTCTCTCAAACTATAGGTAAATAGTTTATATAAGTTGCCATTTATGGCAGCTTATCTCTTCATATATAAAATTACTAAACAAACTTAATTTTTCTTCTACTCTGGTCTATAATTTTTTTTCATCTCTTCTTTTTTTTGTTCTTGTTTTATAGCATCATTTAATTCATCTTCTCCATCAAATTTTGCAGCGTTTAAAAATTTTTCTTCATCATCAAATTGACCATTTTTTATAGCCCAAAGAAAAGCAAATAGTGCTATTGCTCCCAAAAATACTGACACACCTAACATCATAGCAACTACCCAACTATCCATTTTTTTATCCTCTCTTCCATTTATAACGAATTCTTAGTGAGTTGCCTACAACTAAAAGTGAGCTAATACTCATTGAGATTGCTGCAACTAATGGTATGATATAACCAGCCATTGCTAAAGGAATTGTTACAGCATTATATGCTAAAGATATAAATAGATTCTGTTTTATAAGAGAGAAAGTTGTACTAGAAATTTTAAAAGCATCATGCAATGACTTTAAAGAATCATCTAAAAGAACCACATCACCAACATTAACTGCTATATCACTTCCACTCCCCATCACTATACCTATGTCAGCATGTGCAAGAGCTAAGATATCATTTACACCATCACCAACCATAACAACAGTTTTTCCTTTTTTATGAAGCTCACTTATATACTCAGCTTTACTTTGTGGTGTCTGCTCATAAATAAATTTATCAATACCAACTTCATTTGCTATTTTTTTAGCTACACTAGCATTATCTCCAGTGAGCATTATACTTTCAATACCTTTTTTTCTAAGAGAATTTATTAGTTCACTAGCACCATCTTTTATCTTATCCCTAAGCTCATAAGTAGCTACTATCTTTTTATTTATTACAAAGTAAAAAACTGTATTTTCACTAGAAGAATTAAGCTCTATAGAGTTTTCATTTAATAACTTTTCATTTCCGCCCAATAACTCTAAGTCTTTATATTTTGCTTTTATTCCTTGTGCTGGTATTTGAGTAAATTCATCAAATACTATATTAGATATAGCTTGATTTTTTTGTTTAATATATTTAGAGATTCCATCAGCAACGGGATGTTTAGATAAACTAACTAAAGAGTATAAAATATTTTTATCAAACTCTTCATAAATATTTACATTTATTACCTCAGGCTTTCCAACCGTTATAGTTCCTGTTTTATCTAAAACTAATGTATCAACTTTTGCCATACTCTCTAACTGAGCTGCTTCTTTAAAAATAATTCCCCTTGAAGCTCCAAGTCCAAGTCCAACTAATGTAGCAACTGGCGTAGCTAAAGCTAAAGCACATGGACAAGCTATGATAATCACAGATATACCTACCATAAATGAGATTTCAAAACTATGAGGCCACAACCACCATACAATAAACGTAATAAAAGAGAGTACTAAAACTATAGATGAAAAATATTCAGATAATTTATTCGCCATTTGTTGGATTTTTGGTTTTTTATTTATTGCTGTCTCTAGTAAAGTAACTAGGTTTGATAAAGTTGAATGTTTAAAATCTTTACTAGCTCTAAAATGAATATCTGCATCTATACTAAGCGTACCACTCACTACATTCATTCCTATGTTTTTATATACAGGCTCACTCTCTCCTGATAAGTTTGATTCATTAAATGAACCATCTCCCTTAATTATCTCACCATCAAATAAAATTTTATCACCACTTGAGACTACAACTATATCTCCTTGTGTAACATCATCTATTTTACATGTTACTATGCTATTATTTTGAATAATTTTAGCTTCACTTGGTATACCTTTTGTTATGATATCAAGTGTATCAGCAGCATTCTTTTTGCTAAGTACCTCTAAAAATTTTCCTATAAGTACAAAAGTAATTATCATACTTACAGAGTCAAAATACGCTTCACCTTGCTCTAAAATAGTTATATATATAGAGTAGAGATAAGTTAAAAGTGAACCTGTTGCAACAAGTAGATCCATATTTACAACTTTAGTTTTTAAACCATAATATGCTCCTCTAAAAAAAACCCAACCACTATAAAAAAGTACAGGAGTAGCAAGAATTCCTTCTGCTATGTTTAGTATAGTTTTTACATCTTGAGTTATTCCAGTAAAATATCCAGCATATTGAGCAATAGCAATCCACATTATATTCATAGATGCAAAAATTGCAACTGCCATTTTTAAATAGTATGATTTTCTTTCTTTATTAGCATGTACTTCTTGTAGCGTTGCATCATAGGCAAAAGCGTTATAACCAACTGAACGAATCATATCGATAATAGCAGAGAGTTTTATAATATGATCTGCCCAAATTATAGTTGCTTTATTATTTGTAAAATTAATATTAACCTCTACCACTCCATCTAATTTATGCAGAGCTTTTTCATTTAACCATATACATGCAGAACAATGTATTCCTTCTATTACTAATGAAACTTCACTAAACCCTTCATTATTAATTTTTACAAATTTATCATAAAAAGACTCACTATTAAAACTTAAAGAGTCTTCAAAATTTTGTGAAGGTGGTGTAAGTACAATGTTTCCTGATTTTTTATAAAAACTCTCTAATCCTTCATCCTTTAAAAGATTAAAAACCCCTTGACACCCTTTACAACAAAAAAAACATTCATTATCTTTAATCATTACCAATTCATCAAATTCTAAATGGCAGTGAGAACAAGAAATTTTATTTGTCAATTTCAAATTTTCCTAATTTTTTATTTTTCTTTATATTATCCCAAATTTCAACAAAACCACTCATGCAGACATAAACTCCAAATTTAGCAGTAGCTCTGGCATATCCAATTGCTATTCCTAGATTTAAACTTGCTTCAACTTTATCAATTTCAAACGGATTTATTGCACCAACAAGTATAATTTTTCTATCATTAAATATTTCAGATAAAAATTCTGCACTCAAGTGTATAGTATCAGTTCCATGTACAATTATAAAAGTATCATCACTTGATTCCATTATTATATTTGCTAATATCTTTCTATCTTCTATAGTCATATCTAAAGAATCTTTATACATAACTCCAGATAAATTATATTCAGAATCAACACTTTGTAATATTGTCTCTATTGCAAAATTATCGTATGGGATTTCCATATTTCCAGTTAATGGATTATATCTTTTGTTAAATGTACCACCACTATTTAATATTAACATTGTAAATATCCTCTAATTTTGTAACTATTTTTTTAGCTTTGGATTTTAAAACTATACTATCTTCAGTAAAAAGATAACCCTCTTTTAGCCCAGCATTTATGCCTGCTTCTACATCTTTTTCTTTGTCCCCAATAATTATAGAGTTTTTCAAATCTATATTAAACTCTTTTTGAGCTTTAAAAAGCATTCCAGGATTTGGTTTTCTACAATCACATTCACCATAAATATCAGGATGATGAGGGCAAAAATAAACTTTTTTAATTTCAATATTATTTTTTTTGAACTCTTTAATCATCCATTTAGTAAGAATATCAAAATCTGATTCATTATAATAACCTCTATCTATTCCTGATTGATTCGTAACTATAACTATAATATACCCTAAGTTTTGATAATATTTACAAAGCTCAAATATACCATCCATAAATACAAAATCTTTTATTTTAAAAAGATAATTAATATCTTTATTTATAACACCATCACGATCTAAAAAAAGAGCTTTATTCATATTAACTTAACTAACTCCATCAGCAAATATCTCTTTTTCAATAATATCACATATTATATGCCCTATCAGTATATGAGATTCTTGTATTCTTGGTGTTGAGTTTGATGGAACTATTAGTGCAATATCAGCAATTTCTGCCATCTCTCCACCGTCTTTACCAACTAAAGCAACAGTTGTAATATTTTTCTCTTTTGCACTTTTAAAAGCATTTATAATATTTTGTGAGTTACCAGAAGTTGAAATCCCTATAAAAATATCTCCATCTTGCCCCATTCCTTCTAGTTGACGAGAAAAAACTTTATCATATCCATAATCATTTCCAATAGCTGTAATGCTAGATGTATCTGTTGTAAGTGCTAAAGAAGGAAGTGAGGCTCTATCAAAACCATATCTTCCAACTAACTCAGCTGCGATATGCTGTGCATCTGCTGCACTACCACCATTACCAGCTAAAATCGTTTTATTATTAGTTTTATAAAGCTCTACACATAACTTAGATACTTTTTCAATTCTATTTAATAACTCTTCATCTTCATAAATTATTTGTTTTGTTTCATAAGATTTTTTTATTTGATCTTTAATATATTTTTTCACATAACATCCTAAAATAATATGTAAAATAATACCACATAATTAATTGTTAAAAAGTAAAGCATAAAGTTAATTGATAAAAAACAATACGAAGTGTACAATAAGTACGAGAGTAATATTTTTAAGGATAGATTCGAAGTAAAAAATGACGAACTAGGCAACGACCTACATTTCCAGCCCTG
>JAFLJV010000007.1 GCA_022712845.1 Sulfurimonas sp.
TATTATCACTGTTTTTTGTACCTTTAACTTTAGCAAAAGATCCTTATGTTGAAAAACCTTTATTGGATAAAATTGCTGCTAAATATAAAGTGTTTGCTAAAAAAAGATTTTTTTATCTTCAAAAATCACTTACTCTAGCAAATGAAAAAAGTGATTTAGAAAAGCTTGAAATTATCAATAATTTTTTTAATGAAGTAAGATACTCAACAGATATGAAAAACTATAAAAAAAGTGATTATTGGGCAACTCCTTGGGAATTTTTAGGCAAAGATAAAGGGGACTGCGAAGACTATGTTATAAGTAAATATTTTGCTCTTAAATATTTAGGTGTAGCACCTAAAAAACTCTTTTTTACTTATGTTAGATCTACAAAATTTAAAGCAGCACATATGGTTTTAACATATTTTAAAACACCAAAAAGTGAACCACTTATTTTAGACAACTATAATCGTAAAATATTTCCAGCTTCAAAAAGAAAAGATTTAACCCCTATCTATCACTTTAATGGTGATGTTCTCAACCAAATAGGTAAAGGAAAAAAATCTCATAAAAAATGGGATCAACTAAAACTCAACATGAAAAGGAAAAAAATATGACCCTCTTTAAACAAATACCTATAATGCTATCAATATTTTTACTTATAATTTTGGCAACAGTTTTCACACTGAATTTTCAAAGTGCAAATAAATCTGTACAAGATAGACTCTATGAAGATGCTAAAAATACAGCAACCTCACTAAGCTTATCGCTTGGCAATGCAAATGGTGATATATCTATGATGTCAACTATGATAAATGCAAATTTTGATAGTGGTCATTATCGTAATATTTTACTTGTTGATGTTGATAAAAAAGTTCTTTATGAACGAGAAACAGAAACAGAAATTTTAAATATTCCAAAATGGTTTTTAAATTTTGTTAATATTAAAGCACCAACTGCCAATGCAAATGTATCTGCTGGATGGAGCCAAGTTGGCATACTTAGCGTACAGAGTGATACCACATACGCATATAAACAACTATACTCAATTTTTAAAAGTCTTCTCATCTCTTTTGCAATTATTAGTAGCTTGGGTCTACTTATCTTAAACTTACTTATACATACAATTTTAAGTCCTCTTAAGGAGGTACAAAAACAAGCGGCCGCTGTAATAAAAAATGAATTTATAATTCAAAAAAATATCCCATATACAAAAGAGTTTAAAGATGTTGTTTTGGGCATGAACAATATGGTTTCAAAAGTAAAAGCCATGTTTGATAAAGGAAATGAAGAGCTAAAAGCACATAAAGAATTAGAATATATAGACCAAGTAACAAAATTAAAAAATCGTAAATACTTTATAGATAAACTACCTTCATACCTTAAAATAGATGCATCTTCAAAAAGTGGTGTTAATATGATTTTATCCATAAATGAAATGAGTGAAACAAACAAGAAACTTGGTCACTCTAAGATGGATGAATTTCTTGTTAATATCGCAAATATATTTACTCAAAATACAAAAAATACTCAAGATGCAATTATTTCTAGAATGAATGGTACAGATTTTTTTATATTACTACCAGGATACTCAAGTGAAATTGCATTAGAGATAACCAAAAATATAGAAACATCTTGTATAGATACTATAAAATCTTTGGATTTGAATAAAGAAAAAACATCTATCTCTATAGGAATATATGAATATATATGTACAGATACTATCCCTCAGTTGTTATCTCGCTCGGACAATGCTCTTACTCAAGCAAAATTTTTTCATTCTACATATATAGAAAAATCTAATAATTCCTTAGAAGTTATGGGAAAAGAAGCTTGGAAATCAATTATTAATTCAGCTATTGAAAAAAATAAATTTTATTTTGTACCTTGGTCTGTTATAGATACAAAAAATAAAAGACTTGATCATCATGTTCTTAGTATTAATCTTACTATCGATCAAAATACCTCTTATAGTTATGCTCAATTTATGGCACCCGCGATAGAAGCAGGTCTAAGTTATAAAATTTATAAAAATATTTTAAATTTATTATTTAAAACACCTCAGATTGTTTTAAAAGCAAAAACATATGCTCTTAGGTTGCCATTGGAGTATTTAGAAGCAACAAATAGTTATAGTGAAATAAGCACTCTACTACAAACTAATGCTACTACACTTCCATTTAAACTCATCATAGAGTTGCCAGATAAACTAGTAAATCATAACTCTGCATTAATCATGCAGTATAAAAAACTATTTGATATGTATAATATTGATATTGGTATTTTTGAATTTATTGGTGAAAGTGATGATTATCAATATCTTCAAAATATTAAGCCTGTATACATTAAAGGTGAAGGAAGCTACTTTTTAACACAAAATACTCAATCACTTTCAGCTCTTAGACTTATAACAGATAGTGTTGATATTTCTATTATTGCTGTAGGCATTATGGATATAAAAATCTTAAAAGAATTACAAAAGAAAGGTATTGAACTTTTTCAAGGAAAAGTAACAGAAGTTTTAGAGATTTAATTAAACTCTTCGTGAGTTTAATCCTTTAGTAATAGCATCATTTATCTCTTGTTTGTACTCACCATTTAACTCTTGAAGCTCTCTTTCAAACTTAATGATTAAATCTTTATTTGCATTTGGATGTCTACAAATTGTAAAAAGTATATTTACATAAATATTAAAATCTGGATGAGCTCTAAGTCCTAATTTTTTATGCACTCTTCCATGATATTTTATAATTAAATCAAGAGTTTCACTAAGTTTTTGAGCATCTACTTTTTTATCTTTTATAACTCGTACTAAAGATTCTAAATTTTCTAGTTTTATTATATTTCGCTCTGATATTATCTCTTGGTAAGCTACCACAGGCTCTGTGTCTATTGGATTTTTATTTGAAAATTTTAGTTTTTTTTCTTTTTCTTCTTTATCAGTTTCTATGAATAGTAAGAAAAGGAGTACTGCAAGTACTGCAACAAGTCCCATAATAGATTTTATAATTAATTCTGTATCCATACTAACAACTGCTTTTTTACAATATTATAACTAAATAAATAATTATATATATTTAAATAAATTATAACTATTGTCGATATTGATTAGTTCAAAAATATATTTGGCATTGTATATAGTTTTGTGCATATAAGACCAAAGATATCATCTCTTCCTTGTGATGTTATCTACATTTTTTATTACTTAGATAAAGAGCTTGTCCCTCTTTATCTAACTTACTTACATCTAGCTAAAACTTTTATAGTTACCTATATACCGTTTGTAGTAGGTGTACCTTAATACAAGCATTATTAGTACCAATTCTTTTTCAATTATTAATGTGGTGGACAGTGTGGGATTTGAACCCACGGTAGATTGCTCTACACTACCTTTCCAAGGTAGCGGATTCGACCACTCTCCCAACTGTCCGTATTTAAAAATAAGAATGCAATTCTACCCTTTAAAGCCTTAATAATTTATATTTCATTTTAATTTAATCAACAAATGATAAAATGAACTATTACTTTTTTTATAGTTCTAAAATGTTAAATTTCATTTCTTTTTTTAAATTATTAAAAGAATCTTTTAGAGATCTTTTACCAATTATATTAGTAATAATATTCTTTCAACTCTTGTGTGAATTTACGGTTTACCATTTTAATCCTCTCTTATTATCAGTATTTTAACTCAGAATAGGTAACTATTCTTTGTCTTGATAATGGTAGTCAGATCAACTCTCTCCTGTTCATGTTCGTGGAACAGATAAAAGACACTCATACAAAATACCTTTTTTTGTTGTTCATATAATTATTCCAAAAGAAAATCAAGACAAAGCTCTTTTAGCTGCAAAAGAAGCTGGAGCAAGTGGTGTGACAGTAACAGATGTAAATTTAATGTTTATAGTACCTAGTAAAAAAATTGATTTAATAATTTATAATGTAATACATAAACTAGCTATTGTAGGTAAAAGAGATGGTTTATCTTACTCTCATCTTAAAGGCTTAAGTATAAAAAGTAGTGATTTATAGTCCATAATCACTATAGTCATACTTTTGCAAATCTATATATAACTTTTTCCCAATAGTTATAATTCTGCTATCTTTTTTAGCTCTTTTTTTAAATTTCTCTTTTAGTTTTTTAGTTTTTTTAGTTTTAAAGTTTTTAGTTTTTATATGTTTATTTAAAGAGATCAATCCACTAGTTTCTTCTGCTTCTTCACTTGCGATTTCTATTTGTGCTTCTACAGATTCATCTTGAATTTCTAAAATATCTTGAGGAGCATTTAGCATAAACTTTGATGATATAGCATTTATGATACTTTTTAATTGTTCATCTTTATCTTTATAAATTTGCTCTATCTTTTTTCTTTCATCAACCAACATCTGCTCTTTTTGATCTCTAAGTGTTCTTGTTTCACCCTCAAGAGTTTCTACTTTTTGTTGAAGTTTTACATTTTGTTCTTCTAAAAGTTTATAATATCTATCATCTACTTGTTTTTCTACTACTTTTGATATTCTTTTTGTTTTGGCACCTGCATTAGCTTCCAATATTACTAACTTTACACCTTTTTCAATAATACTTTTTAGTGAACCTCTTCTTATTCGGTTATGTATTGCTTCTTTTGATACTCCTAGCTTAAGTGCAGCATCAGATATAGTTAATTTTGACATTTATAGATACCTTTATCTCATATTTTCAAAAACAAGTGGAGCATCCCACTCCTCTTCTTTAACCATTTTTATCACTTTTTGTAAATCATCTAGTTTAGCACCTTTGACTCTTATACTATCACCCTCTATTTGTGCATTAACTTTTAATTTCATCTTTTTTATTTCAGCAGTTATTTTTTTAGCTTCTTTTGATTCTATATAATCAACAACTTTAAAGGTTACTTTTCTATTGTTTCCACTTGAGTCTTCAACTTTTAGCTCATCTAAAACTTTAGAACTAAGCCCCTGTTTTAAAAATTTTGCTACTACAATATCTTTTAGGGCATCAAGTTTGTTATCACTTGAAGCTATTAGAACTAAAGTTTTAGCTTTTTCATTATAATCAACTTCATGAGTAGTTCCCTTAAAATCATAACGATTAGAAACCTCTCTATCAACCATATTTATAGCATTTTTAAAATCTTGCATATCTATCTTAGCACTTATATCAAATGAGTGTTCTTTTGCCATCTATTAGCCCTTTATAACAATTATTGCAGATTATAACATATTTGAAATTTGTTAGTTATCCTAAAAAGTTGGACTTCCATCAAACCCACCACCGAAACTAGAAAAATTTGGATCCATATATCCAGCCATGGCACTTTTAGCACGAAGTTTTTCTATATCTGCTTTACTAGAAATATCTTGTGGACAAACAAGTGTACATTCATTACATAAAGTACAATCCCATACTCCATTGGCTTGTATAGTATCTATCTTTTCTTTTGGATTATCTTCTCTTTTATCACTAACATATCTCCAAACTCTTGTTAGAGAAAATGGTCCTAAAAACTCTTTGTTAACTGCATATACAGGGCAAGCACTATAACATGCCCCACATAAAATACAGTCACTTTGGGTCTCATTAATTTTTTCATCTGCTTTACTTAAAAGAATATCTTTAGCGGTTTTGTTTTGCCAAGCCTTAGCTTTTGTATTAAACTCATAAGCCCTATCCATATTTACAACTAAATCACGAATCACTTCACTATTTCTTAATGGTTCAATAACATCACCATTTTTTGCATGGTAAGCACAAGCCAAAACTTCTTTACCATTGACCACGACAGCACAACTTCCACAAACACTACTTCTACAACCACTTGAGAAAGTAAGAGATGGATCTTGTACAGTTTTTAACTCATTTAGTATCTCTAAGAGTGTTCTTTCTTTAGGTTCAACAGTATATTCTACTAAAGTGTCTCTTTGAATTTTAATTTTAATTTTCATAACTAACACTCCCATCTTTATCTATAATACTGTGAGCTTTAAATTCTTCATTATTCTCTTTTGGTATATCAACTCTAAAATGTGCACCTCTACTCTCATTTCTAGAAATAGCACTCAAAAGAACTAATCTACTTAACTCTAACATATTTTTAAATTCTAAAAATTCTATAAGATTTGTATTATATATTTTTAATTTATCACTAACTCCCATTTTAGGCAACTCTTCTAAAAGTTTTTCAACATCTTGCAAAACATACTCAAGTATACCTTTATCTCTTTTTATCGCAACATGTAAATAAAATAAATCTCCTATAAATTCTTGCTTTTGATAAAAATTTATCTCATTTGTATACTCTTTTATTTCTGTTATAAATTTATCTGATTTTTTTGCACCAATATCAACACCTCTAGAGATATCATTATTTTGTTTAGATGCGTACTCAGTTGCATTTTTACCTGCCTGTTTTCCAAATACTGTTAACTCTAAAAGTGAATTTCCACCAAGACGATTTGCTCCATGAACTCTATGGTTTGCACACTCTCCAACAGCATACAATCCATCTATAGCTGTTTTAGAATTTTCATCTACCTCTATACCTCCCATGGTATAGTGTGCAACAGGTTTTATTGGTATCAACTCACTTACTGGATCAATACCTTCATATAATTTTGCTAATTTTCTCTCTTGAGGTAATTCTTCATTTATAAACTCTTCACCTAAATGACGAATATCTAAAAAAATCTCTTCACCTTTTAGTATCTCATCATCAATAGCACGAGCAACTTCATCACGAGGAGCTAACTCATTTGTAAAGCGATGACCTTTTGAATTTAGTAAATACCCTCCAGCACCCCTAGCACTCTCTGAGATTAATATTGCAGAGTTTTTCATCGCGGTTGGATGAAACTGAACAAACTCCATATCACTAACTCTTGCTCCTGCTCTAAGAGCTGCAGCTATCCCATCTCCACTACTTCCAACTGCATTTGTCGAGTGTGTATGATAAATTCTACTATATCCACCTGTCGCAATTATTATACTTGGAGATTCATAAACTTCAATTTCACCACTTCTTTTATTTAAAATACTAACACCACAAACATAACTTTTGTCACTGTTATCTTTATCTGTAATGCACTCTAAAAGATATCTTTCATTTAGTATCTCTATATTTAAAGATAAACATTTATCATACAGAGTATGAAGAATTTTAAGTCCTGTATAATCTTGTGCATAACAAGCACGAGAGGCAGAAGCTCCACCAAGAGTTCTTTGAGCAATTTTAGATTCGCTTGTTCTACTAAATGGTACACCAATACTATCTAGCCACTTAACTGCACTTGGTGCTTCTTGACACATAAATCTAACAGCATCTTCATTTGCTAAACCACGTGCAGATTTTAGGGTATTTTGGATATGCGCTTCAACGCTATCCTCACCCGCATTTGATAATGCTGCATTTATACCACCTTGAGCCATACATGTTTGAGATCTTGTTGGGTAATCTTTTGTAATTACCAGTACTTTAGCACCTCTTTCATGTGCATTAATTGCAGCAACTAAACCTGCTCCACCAGCACCAATAACTATAACATCTTTTTTCATAATATTATACTTCCTTACTTAAAAAAGATTTTAACATTATATACAATTCATTCTCATCTATTGGCTTTGAAAGATAGCCATCCATACCTGCATTTAAAAATTTCTCTTTATCTCCGCTCATTGCATTGGCTGTTAAAGATATTATTGGTGTATTATTACCATATATAGATTTTATCTTTTTCATTGCTCCTGTACCACTTAAGTTTGGCATATTTTCATCCATTAACACTAAAGCAAATTTTTCTTTGGCAAAACTCTCTACTGCTTCTAACCCATCATTTGCTGTAGTATACGTTAAACCTAACTCTTTTACTAAAATTCCTATAAGCATCTGGTTAGTTTTATTATCTTCAACTATTAAAATATGTCCATTTAATTTTTTTCTTTTTTGTTTATTACTACAATTATCATCTACAATTTCAATATATTCCTGTTTTACTTCTTCCATTGGGAGCATTATTTCAAATCTACTCCCTTCTTGCTCTTTGGAAGTAAGACTTATTTTTCCATTCATTTGTTCTACAAGATTTAAAACTATACTAAGACCTAGTCCAGTACCACCAAAGTTTTTAGTAGTAGAGTTATCAGCTTGCTCAAAAGTTTTAAAGATTTTTTCTTGAGCTTTTTTACTTATTCCTATCCCTTGATCTTCTACAGCTATCGTAAGATTCTCATTTTTATATTCTGCATAAAAATTTATTAATTTACCCTTTGGCGTAAATTTAATTGCATTAGAGAGTAAATTTGTAATTATTTGAGAAATTCTAAGCCAATCACCAAGAAGTATAATTTTTTCATCAATTTTTAAATCAATTGGCATTTTTAACTTTGCAAGACTCAGCTGTATATTAAAATAATTAAGAAAAGTATTCATTTTTTCATAAATATTAAAATCATGCTTATTTAAAGTGAATTTTCCACTTTGAAGTTTTGATAAATCTAATATATCATTTATAAGCCCCATTAAATGTTCAGAAGAATCTGCAATATGATTTAAGTATAACAAGTGAGCATCATCTTTTATATCTTTTTTAAGTATTGAAGAAAATCCTTTTATAGCATTTAAAGGTGTTCTAAGCTCGTGTGACATATTCGATAAAAATTCATTTTTAGCTTTTTCTGCATTTATCGCTTTATCTCTACTCTCTACAACATCTGTAATTTCATACCTAACTGCTAAATATTCATCAGGTTCATCATTGATATCCAATAAAGGGATAACGACTGTATCAACATGATAATGTCCACCATTTTTCTTACGATTTTTTATAGTTGCTTTAAATATTTCTTTATTTTTAATTGTTTTCCATAAAGTAGCAAATACCTCTTTGGGCACTTCTGGGTGCCTTACAATATTATGCTCTTTCCCAATAAGCTCTTCTCTTGTATAACCAGAAACTTGACAAAATCTATCATTTACAAAGGTAATTCTTCCTGTAGTATCTGTTTTTGAAACAATTGCACTATGATTTAAAGCATTAACAAATTGCTCTAGCATTTTTTTTAATTTTTCAGCTTCTGCTTTAGCGTATGCTTCTTTTATATAAATTATTAAACCATACAGTATTAAAAATATTGTATATATTAAAAGTGATTTCATTATATACGAAATTTCATTATGAAGTTTTTTTTGTATATTATCAACATACTCTCTTATGTTTTTCAAGTCTAAAAGTATATTATTTTCATTTATTTTATTTTTTAATGATGCTAATTTATTATACTCAAAATAGATAATTTTTAAATGTTCTTCTAATAGATGAATATTGATCTTATTTATTTCTCCTTTAAAAGATTTAATATTTGAGAAAATATCTTTCTGTGCTGTTATACTCAAAAGATTGAAAATATATTTAATTAAATCAATCTCTTCTAAAGTGTAAATTTTTTTACCAACTAAATGTTTTTTATAATTTTGAGATATCCATTTTAAAGAATTTTTTATTTCTACAGAATCAGTTTTTATATCTTCATAATAATAATTTAGTTTTTCGATTTTTTTTGAATATTGAATTAAATTGGTATCTCCAGTATCGATAAGTATTTTTATAAATTCTTTGACAGTATCATCTATTTTATTCGTTGACCTTGCTATCTCATCATAATTATCATTATTTTTTAAATTGCTTATAAGAAGATTTTGATTTAAACTTAGCAACTCCATACTATAAGAATAGTTTTCTATTTGTGCATATTGTTTTACTTCTTTATTTATTATATTCCACCTTATTGCGTAATAAACAATAGTAAAAATTAAAATCAT
>JAFLJV010000008.1 GCA_022712845.1 Sulfurimonas sp.
TTAGCTATGCTAAACTGTTTTGTAACCTGCTGAGGTTTATTACTACGTCCTGAACCACCTGAGAAAAAATCAAGAAAACCACTAGGTTTATAAAATGACCCAGCTTTTACATTACCAGTTGCATGGCCTCTATTTACAAGTTTTATCTCAAAAACAACTTCACCAATTTCATATTTGCCTTCATTTTTCACTATACCGCTATATATAATTTTTTCTATACTTAAAATTCTTTTATTTTTTAGCTTATATATTTTAGCAATTTTTGTATACTTATCAACAACTACAATACTAAATCCTGCTATTAAAGTTGTGATTAAAAAAACAGAAAAAATCATTGGTAGAATTAACTTAGGTTTTTGTTTAAAAGAGAAAAACACTCCTGCAATAAAAAATAAAAAAATAATTCCTAGGATGCTAAAATGCCAAACGTTAAATAATGTACTCATCTACAACTAGCTCCCAATGAAATATTATAATCTTTTGCATATGAAAAAGGTTCTATAAGCATTTTAAATTCTCTTTCTTGACCTTTTTGTATATCACTCTCTAAAATCGACATTTTAGTAAATGGTTTAAATCCGTATATATAATTTTTAATTGTATTACTACTAACTTTATAAACATTTGCACTAATAGTACAATTTTTAAAATCAAATTTTGAATTATTTTTTATAACTCCATAAACTACGACCGCATTTGAATAAGTTAAATGCTTTTGACTTATTAATTTAGTATTATTTTTATATAAAAATTGATTTACCTTTGTGTGTCCTAAAGTTGAACCAACAATTAAAATAGTAAAAGAAAGAACTATAAGAAAAATGGCTAGTAATATTTTATGTCTTAAAATAATTCCTAGTATCGTAAGTAATAAAAAAAGAGAAAAGATAGCACCAAAAAAGATATAGTTATAAAAAATTAACCCATCTAAGAAAGTGGTAGAATTTTCTGTCATAATTTAATCATCTCTTGAATTTTTTTCGGCTATCCCACTTATGTTAAATCTAGATGCAAGCTCTTGCTTTATCCTGTCTGGTGAAATATTTTTAGCAGCTAATGCAACTAACATATGGTATGTTAAATCCGCTGCTTCATATACCATTTCATTTTCATCATTGTCTTTATAAGCAAAACAAAACTCTCCAGATTCTTCAACAATTTTTTTCAAAATTGTATTTTCACCTTTTGCAAAAAGTTTTGCTGTCCATGATGATGATGGATCTGCATTTTTACGCTCTTGTATTGTATGATAAAGTGTGTCTATAACTCCATACATCGCTTGTGTATCTACTTTCACATCAGAGTTGATTTCACCGCTCTCTAGCTCTGTAAAAAAACATGAACGACGACCTGTGTGACAAGCAACTCCTTCTTGAGTAACTTTTATAAGAAGGGTATCATTATCACAATCAAGATTAAAAGAGTGGATTTTTTGAATATGACCACTACTCTCACCTTTTTTCCAGATTCGTTGTTTTGTGCGTGAGAAGTAGTGTGCTATTTTTGTACAAAGCGAAAGTTCTAAAGCTTGCTTATCCATATAAGCCATCATTAGAACTTCGTTATTTGAGTTATCTTGAACTATAACTGGCAAAAGTTCACACTTTTGCCAGTCAATTCTATTTAATGCATCTTGCATATCTCTACTTACTTACCTGTAGATGTTTTTAGTTGATGACCATTTTTCATATCAACCCATATGTTTGGTGTTGAACCACCAGGTGTTAAGAATATTTTAGCATCTTTGTTTACTTGAAGTGCTTCATTAAACTTACCTTGAACTTTCATTTGCTCTAGTTGTAAAAGCTTAGTTGTAAGTGATTTAGAGATAAGAATATTTGCTTTTGCTTGTGCATCTGCTTGAATTCTTACAGCATCAGCAATACCTTGTGCTTCAATTCTTTTCTTTTCAGCTATACCACGCGCTTCTTCAGCTCGTTTGAATGCTTCTTGTTTAGCTCTTTCAACTTCTTGTTCAGCTCTTTGAACCTCTTGTTTAGCAACTTGAACACGCTCAATTTGCTCTTTAACTTTAGCTGGTAGTCCAATTTCACGAAGTTGAACTGATTGTAAATCAGCAGGAGAGTTTTCAAGTCCTGCAACATTTTCTCTTACTGCTTTATCTATCTCTTGTGCTATTTGATTTCTAAGTTGAGGAAGTGACTCTGCATCATACTTACCAACAACATTTCTAACAACATCACGAACAACAGGATTGATAATTTTATCTTCCCAGCTAAATCCCCAGTTTGAGATTGTTTGTGCTGCAAACTGAGAGTTAAGTCTGTACTGAACTGTAAGCTCAATAGTTACAGGAAGACCACGCTTATCAAGAACTGTAATAGCAGGTTTTGCATTTATTCCAGATGCACCAGTATTTGACTCTATACGAGAAGCATAGTTAATAATACGAACTTTTGTATCAACAATATAAACTTTTTGAATAACTGGAATTATAAAGTGAAGTCCTGGAAGAAGTGCTTGATCTTGGTACTTACCATTCGTACTTAAAATTCCTCTTTGACCCTCTTCAATAATTGTAAAAGGTTTTGCTAAAACAAGTAAAATAATAATAGCAATAATAAAATATACTATTCTAGATTTTCCACCCATATTAAAATCAATCTTTGGCATTTGAGGTCCACCACCACCGCCACTTGATCCACCACCAGATGGTTTTTTAAATCCACCACCTTCACTTTTTTTCTTGTTAAAGTAATCATTCATATCTGAAGCCATGTAAATATTATCCTCTTTCATTTTATTTATTTTTCCTTGTATTTATATTTTTATAAATTTTTGACTAATTAATATAAGTCAAATAATGTTCATACTTTTTATTACGACCAAAAACTATATCAAAGTAAGTACTTTGAATCTTTTGGGTCATCTCACCACGAGAACCACAACCAATGTCTCTAGCATCTACCATTGCGACTGGTGTTATCTCTGCAGCTGTTCCTGTTAAAAATGCTTCATCTGCAACATATACCTCTTCGCGAGTTATACGACGACGAGTAACTTTTATACCAAAATCTTCAGCCATCTCTATAACCATTTTTTGAGTAATTGAAGCTAGTGAATTATCATTTGGAGGAGTGATTAACTCTCCATTTTTTACCATAAAAAAACATGCACCACTTGCTTCTGCTACATAACCTTGATCATCTAAAAGAAGTGCTTCATCATAACCACAATCGATTGCTTCATACTTCGCCATTTGAGAGTTTAAATAATTTGCAGTTGCTTTTGCTTTACCCATATTTGAAGTATTAGCAGGTCTAGTCATAGAAGCAATTTTAAGTTTAATCCCACGCTCAAGACCCTCTTCACCAAGGTATGCACCCCACTCCCAAGCACTCATTACAGTCTCAACAGGAGCTTCTTTATGATAAACACCCATTACGCCATAACCTAAAAAGGCAAAAGGACGAAGATATACATTATCACCACTAAAATCATTTTTTCTAATAAGCTCTATCTGAGCTTGATTCATCTCCTCAACGCTATAAGGGATATCAATCAAAGTCATTTTTGCCGATTCTTTTAGTCTTGCTGTATGCTCATTTAAACGAAAAATAGCATAACCTTTTTGAGTTTTATAAGCTTTTGTTCCCTCTATTACACCATTTCCATAATGAAGTGTATGTGAGAGAACATGAATTTTAGCATCATCCCATGCTATAAATTCTCCATTCTTCCAAATATACTTGGCTGCATCCATTTAACTCTCCAATAATTACTACTTTTAAAATTGATGTTATTTTATCTAAATTGCTGTTTATAATCTATTAAGATATTTCACAAGATTTTAATAGATTATATTTTGTGTATAATTGTATCATAATGAATTAACTTTAAAAATTTGTCATCCTTTCTTTTATGTATAATAAATAATTATGTTAGAATACTTTTAAATAATTAAAATAATTTATAATTAAACATAAAATTTATGAGGTAAAAATGAAAAGTAAGCTAATCTTAAGTCTTGCAATAACTATCGCTCTTTCTAAAACACTTTTAGCAGGAATTGGTGGTCCTCATGGAAGCATTGCTTCTGGTGATGCTTCTGCTACAGATAATGGTGAAATATGTATCTACTGTCATACTCCCCACGCCGCTAACGACGCTGGACCAGTGCCGATATGGAATAAACCTTCTTCTACACAAACATACTTAATGTATGGTGCAACAACTGCTGGAATGGCTGGTCAAACATTAGCTGGAACATTAACTGATGCAACACCAACAGATCAAACTTTAGCCTGTTTATCTTGTCATGATGGCATAAGTGCAATTGATAGTGTAGTAAATGCTCCAGGATCAGGAAGAAGTGACATTAACGGTATTGAGATAGGTGGATATGGTGTAACTGCAACTATTCCTAATGATGAATATAAAGCCGTTGGTATCTCAAATTCTTCATCTGGCGGTAGTGGTGATTTAAGAAATGATCACCCTGTTTCTCTAGTTTATACTCCAGGAATAGCTGGTCTAAAAGCATTAAATACATCTCTAACTGGATGGAAAGGTGCGAATCAAGTTAGTGATTTATTACGTAATGGTAAAGTACAATGTACCTCTTGCCATGATGTGCATAACAATACTAATCTTATGTATCGTCGTATAAATAATGATAATAGTGAATTGTGTTTAGGGTGTCATGAAAAATAAAGATATAAAATCTTACAAAAGACTTTATACCTCATTTATATATTTTACCACTTAACCTCAGCAGTCAACATTCCAGAAGTCCAATTTTCAATAGATGAACCTTTATAGTTTCTACCATCCTCAGCTTCAAACGATTGACCAGTTAATAGCCACTTGATATTTTTATTTTGTTGCCATGCTACACCATAAATTGTATTATTAGTTGTTTGTTCAACTCCTGTTGATTCTTTTTCTGATCTCCAATTATCGTAACGACCAAGTACTGAAAATTGCTTTTTCTTACCAAAACGATATGTTGAATTTATAGAGTAACCATCACCATTATATTTACTAGTTGTTTTAACATCATTATCAGCAGTAATATATTGTGCTGCAATTAAAAATGATGGTGTATTGTATACTGCATGGAAACCATAAAAAGTGAAGTCTCTTTCATTGCCACCAGCATCTAAATTATCAGAATTTTTCATATTATGTTGACCAAAAAATGATGCATCTAAAAATTCACTTTTAGTAACTTTTCTTTTTTTATCTCCATTTCCTAGAGCTGCTAATGTTGTTCTCCATTCAGCAGAAATACCAGCACCAACTGCTCCGCTAGCTTTATATCCCTCACCATTAAAAAGACCTATTTCTGATGTAAAATAAGGAGTTTTTGTTTTTAAGTTAAATCCTAAATCAGCTGATGCTGTAAGCTTAGCAGATTCACTTGCTTCTGCAAAAACTTTTGATATTGAACGCATTCCCCAACCATGTTTTGATTCATAATCTATCCATGGTTTATGCACCATACCGATTTCAACATCAGTATTAGGGAGTATGTCATTTAAATAAAGATAAGCATATTTAACAAATATATCTGCTTTACCTGAACCATCAATATAAGTGCTATCTAGTGTAACACGAACATAATCTTTAGGATTCTCAAACAGATATGCTTTAACTTGAACATAATTTCTACGCATCTCAAAACTACCTTTGTCATCAGCAGAACCATTTGTATGATTTTGAGTAAAACCTAAATAGTGAGTACCACTAAATTTTAATTTTGAAGATTTAGCAAATACAGGAGTTGATTTTTTAACTTCAGCTAGAACCTCTTTTTTTATCTCTTCTTTTTCTTGCTTTGATAAAGTTTTTGATATTTCATTATTTCCCATATCAAGAGCTTTACGACCCTCAGCTGGATTAATAAATACTTGACCTTTATCATCTACATAAAATTGCACAGCACTTAAGCTTGATGTACAAACTACTAAAGCAGCTACTGTTGATAAAATGATTTTTTTCATTTTTGATTTCCTTTTATTTTGTTAGCGTATTATAAAATTCTTTGGTTACATAATGATTACAATAAATTTATGATTTTGATTTGAATTTTCTTTAATTATGGAAGGTTAAAAAGGATCTTAAATAGGAGAAAATAAGATCCAAAGGAGTATAGCAAAGGCCCTTAAAATGAGAATAAAAAGAGCCCTGAGGATATAGAGATTTATATTATTTTATATTAGTTGACCAATACTCTCTAATAATTTTTTTAGTTGCTTGTGGAAGTGGAATATATCCTAAATTTTTTGCTGATTTATCACCATTTTTAAAAGCATAATCATAAAATTTTATGATTTTTTTATTCATTTCACTTTTTTCTATTGGAAGTAAAATAAATGTAGCTGCAACAATTGGATATGAAGTATCACCTGGTTGTAAAGCTAACATCGCATAAAAATTATCCTCTTTAGTCCAACTTGCGTACTTTGCAGCAGCTTTAAAGTTATCTTCTGTAGCAGTTACCCACTTACCATTTGCAGTTTTAAGAACTGCTGCTGAGAGATTATTTTTTTCTTTATATGCGTTTTCTATATAACCAATAGAGTAAGGAGTTTGTTTAACTAAATTTGCAATACCCTCATTACCTTTTCCACCAATACCTACAGCCCAATCAATTGCTTTACCAGTACCATAATTTTCTTTCCAGTTTTTTGAGCTTCCACTTAAATAGTAAGTAAAGTTATAAGTTGTACCTGAACCATCTGAACGGTGAACAACTATAATTTTTTGATTTGGAAGTTTTAAACCTTTATTATTTACTGCAATTGCAGAATCATTCCATTTAGTAATTTTACCAGCAAATATATCAGCAACAACATCATTACTTAACTTTAATGTTTCATCCGCAATTCCTTTAACATTAAATGCAATAACAATAGATCCTATTACTGCAGGAAACTGTAAAAGTTTTGCTTTTTTAAGTTTTTTAGAGTTTAAAGGTTTATCTGAAGCACCAAAATTTACAATTCTTTTAGTAATTTGTTTGATACCACCACCTGAACCAATTGACTGATAATTAACACGATTTTTTGTATCTTTTTTATATGAATATGCCCAATCATAGTATAAAGGAGCTGGGAAAGATGCACCTGCACCATTGATTTTATCTGCTGCGAATGAAGAACTCACAGTTGCAGCTACAACAAGTATCACTAAAGTTAATTTTTTTAACATTTTATTTCCTTTTTGAATGTTTGGCGAAATTATAAAAGTGATAGATTACAAAATGATTACAAAAATGATGTTTTTCACTCCTTTTTTGTAATCATTCTGTAACCAAGTTTTTTTAATATTTCAAACTTAAAATATTAGGAGATAATTTTTGAATACCATATTAGATAAACTATTTTTAAATACAACAAAATTTATAGCATTAGGTGTATTACTTATTGTTGCATGGATTTTTACTACATTATTACAACACTCTATGGAATCAATACAAGCTTTTGGATTTGATTTTATTACAGAATCAAAATGGGCACCAAACCTAGAAAAATTTGGTGCTCTTCCTGCAATTTATGGTTCTGTAATATCTACATTTTTGGCTATGGTTTTAGCTGTTCCTTTAGCAATAGGCGTTGCTATATTTTTAAGTGAGC
>JAFLJV010000009.1 GCA_022712845.1 Sulfurimonas sp.
GTAACTGTAGCAATAGGTGGTGATCCACTTTATACTTGGTGTGCAACAGCTCCTCTTCCATATGGTGTAAATGAGCTTTTAATGTATGGACTTATAAAAAAAGAACCTGCAAAATTGGTTAAATCTTTAACAACACCATTATATATTCCAAGAGATGTTGATTATGTAATTGAGGGTTGGGTAGATACACAGAATTTAAAAATAGAGGGTCCATTTGGTGATCATACTGGTTATTATACTTTAGAAGAGCCATACCCTGTTATGGAAGTTAGTGCTATAACAATGAAAAAAGAACCTATGTTTTTAGCAACAGTTGTTGGTAAACCACCTCTAGAAGATAAATATATGGGCTGGGCAACTGGAAAGATATTTTTTCCACTCCTAAAGACAACAGTACCAGATTTACTTGATTATCATATGCCTGAGAATGCTGGTTTTCATAATCTCATACTTGCAAAAATGAAACCTCTTTATAAGGGACATGCAAAACAATTTATGCATGCTTTTTGGGGCGTAGGACAGATGAGTTTTGTTAAACATGCAATATTTTTAGATGAGAATGCTCCAAAATTAGAAAATTATGAAACATTAACATTATACATATTAGATAGATTTACTCCTAAATCACTCTTTATAAGTGAAGGAATTTTAGATGCATTAGATCATTCTTCACCAGAGACTCTAGTTGGTGGAAAACTAGGAATTGATGTAACAGCAGCTTATAAAGTTGAAGCACCGCAACTACTAGGTGATGAAGAATTACTTGCAAAAGTGAAAGAGATAGTTCCAGATGTTGTAAATATTCATCAATATATGAGAAGAACAAAAAATCCTATTACAGTTATATCTGTAAATAAAACAAAAAATGTAAAAGAGTATTTTGATGCTTTGGTTGATTTAAGTACACATATTAGGATAGTTGTTTTTGTGGATGATAGTAAAAATGATATCTTTAATTCCTATATGACAATTTGGAGAGTTACAAATAATATAGATGCTCAAAGAGATATTTATATATCAGGTTTAATGGTTGGAATTGATGGAACAAATAAAAATTCTCTTGATGGATTTAATCGAGAATGGCCAGATGATGTTGATTGTACACCAAGTGTTGTTGAATCACTAAAAGCAAAAGGTTTATGGGATTTAAGTGATGAAGAGTATAACAAATATCAATTATAAAAAAGTAATAAATTAAGGAAATAAATATGGAAAAAATGTGGTCAGGTCGCTTTTCAGCGAGTGCATCTTCTCTTTTAGATGAGTTTAATGCATCTATTATGTATGATAGAAAACTATATATTGAAGATATAGAAGGCTCACTTGCTCACGCTGCAATGTTAGCAAAACAAGAAATACTAACGACAGAAGAACTTATACAAATCACTGATGGTCTTAATCAAGTAAGAGCAGAGATAGAATCAGGTGAGTTTGAGTGGAATATATCTGATGAAGATTTACATATGGGGATTGAAAAAAGACTGACTGCAATAATTGGTGATGCTGGAAAAAAACTTCATACTGCTAGAAGTAGAAATGATCAAGTTGCAGTTGACTTTCGTCGTTGGGTTCTTAAGCGTAACAAAGATATAGTTGAAGCTCTTAAATTACTAATGGCTGAAGTATTAGTTGTAGCCAACAAACACACTGAAACTCTTATCCCTGGAATGACTCACTTACAACATGCTCAACCAACAAATTTTGGTTTTCATTTAGGAGCGTACCTTAGTATGTTCAAGCGTGATATCCAAAGATTTGAAGATTCTTACAAAAGAAATAATGTCTCTCCATTAGGATGTGCTGCATTAGCTGGAACTCCACATAAGATAGATAGAGATATGACAGCAGAGCTTTTAGGTTTTGATAGTGTAAGTACAAACTGTTTAGATACTGTAAGTGATAGAGATTTTGCACTAGAGATTCTGTTTAATATCTCAACAATGATGATGCACATCTCAAGATTAAGTGAAGAGCTTGTGATGTGGTCAAGTTATGAGTTTGGTTTTGTTGAGTTAAGTGATGAATACTCAACTGGCTCATCAATTATGCCACAAAAGAAAAATCCTGATGTTCCTGAACTTCTTCGTGGAAAAACTGGTCGTGTATACGGCTCACTTATGGGACTTTTAACTGTAATGAAAGGTCTTCCATTAGCTTATAACAAAGATACTCAAGAGGATAAAGAGGGTGTTTTTGATTCAGTTGAAACGGCTTTAATATCATTAGAGATTTTAAAAGAAGCTATCAAGACTATGGAAGTAAAAGCTCATAATATGGAATCTGCATGTTCAGTAGGGCATTTAGCAGCTACAGACTTGGCTGATTATTTGGTAGAAAAGTGTGATATTCCATTTCGTGAAGCTCATTTTATTACAGGACATGCAGTTGCAAAAAGTGAAGAGTTGAAAATTGATTTAAGTGATATAGAGCTTAAATATCTCCAAGAGATAGACTCTAGAATAAATGAAGATGTACTTGAATTCTTAGTTCTTAGAAACTCTATGAATGCTAGAACTTCTGCCGGTGGAACATCGACTGTAAGAACAAAAGAGCAATTAGAATCTTTTAAAACTTTTTTACAAGGATAATTATGAAAGTATCTGTTTCACATCAAGATGGAATGAAATTTGAAGCAAAGACTGCAAAAAGCAGTTTTATCATTGACTGCCCAGAGATAACACCGGTTGAGTATTTTTTAGCAGGTATTATTACATGTAGTGCAACTGATATGGTTTTAATGCCGAAAAATCAAGATAAAACTGTAACTGACTTGGTAATAGATGGTGATGTTGTAAGAAATGATGACCATCCAAGAAAGTTTAATACTCTTCATCTGGATTACAAGTTTAATTCAGATGCTGATGATACTATGGCAGGACGTTGGGTTATGGCTTCATTAGAGACATACTGCTCAACGATAAATACTATCCGCGATACTACTGCTATAACTTACTCAATAACACATAATGGAAAGCTTATCAAAGAGAATGAGAAGATGATTTCCGGTGGTGGAACAAGTATAGATATGGGTGAAATAGAAGCCTGCCCTTCTTAATTTATTAATCTAATTGCAAATATTTATATAAAACTAGATATAATTAATTTAGTTTATAAAAGTTGGAAATTATAAAATAATTTTATAGTTTCCTTCAATTAAAGAAGATAAATGCATACAGATGAATTAAAATTACTTTTACGACTGCAGGATGAGCCTTGCATCTCTATTTCTGATATAGAAGCTCATGATATATTAATGACAAATTCAACAGAATTTATGGATGAGTTAAAGATTTTATATAAAGAGTGGGGGAATGGTAAGAAATGGGTAACCATTCCAGAGAAAAAAATAATCAATACACCTAATCTTGCAGGTGACTTTCGTGTGATGCCTTGTATTACAGATTTTAGTGGTGGTATTAAAGCTGTTAAAGTAATTGGTACTAACGAAGAGAATAGAACCATTAAAGACAAAATTAGTGTCGGTAAAATGCTATTAATTGATTGGTATGATAACTATGTTTATGCAATTATAGATGCTTGTGTATTATCATCATTTAGAACAGCAGCTATTAGTTTGTTAGCTTATTCTTTGAAATACAACAAAAATCAAGATTCAATAGGTATCCTCGGATTGGGACGAGTTGGCTTTTATACTGCAATTTTACTGCATCGTTGGTTAGGCGTAACTCATATAAATTGCTATGATAGTAATACTGAAATAGGTGAGAAGTTTAAAAAACTGGTCTCATATTATTCACCTGACTTGACTCTAAATATGCTGGAAAAAGAGCCACTTATAAAAGATTCAACATCCTTGTTTCTTGCAACAGACTCAGAAATAGCACTCCTTAATGCTAAAAATAGTTCACATCTGAAATTTATAAGCAGTGTTGGTGCAGATGCAGATAATTTATCAGAGCTGGATGAAAGTATTATCCAAGATTGTAATATTATTACAGACTCAATACAATCAATGTTATTAGGAGATATGAAGATTTGGAGTGATAAAAAGTTATTATCAAAAGATGACGTTGTTGAGTTAAAAGATATTATTAATTCCAAAGAAATATTAAAAGAAAATACACTCTTTATTTCAACTGGTGTAGCTCTGCAAGATGCCATTATCGGTAAATTTATAGTTGACAAACAAACTAAAAAGGCTATATAATTATGTACACTCAAGCAATTCGTAAAATTACTTTTACTTTAAATGTTGACGAACCTATAGATTTTAATTTACTTGATGATTGGTTGACATCCGTATTGAAAATTGAAATCGATGATGGTGACAATACTATTAATCCTATAGAATCTTTAATAGAGAGGAAGTTGTTATTTATCAGATCCCTATTACAGGCTGTTTTATTACCTTGTTTTGATATGGGCACTATTTTAAAGCTTGATCAAAATTTAAAAACTCCATCGAAATGGACAGTGCAAGTAGCAGTTGTAAATATTGATAATATTCCAAATGTTTTATATCAAACAATCATAAACTTTACAATTAAAAATATTGACTGGATGACAAAGAACCCAAAAACAATTCAAAATATTGAGTATCTATATGGCTTAATTCAAAAAGAGATAATTAATAAATTTAAAAGAATGGTAGGCTCAGGAAAATCAACTATGCCAATGCTTCGCGTTGCACATCAACAAAATATACCTTTTTTTTATTTAGGTGGAGGTACTTATCAACTAGGTTGTGGTGCAAAATCTAGACAAGTAAGCCGAAGTACAACTGACTTAGACTCTAATATTGGTGCCAAAATGTCTAATAATAAAATGCTTACATCCAATTTAATTCGTATGGCAGGTTTGCCTGCTCCAGTAAACGGAGTCTCTTCAACTGTTCAAAATGCAACTGCAGTAGCTAATAAAATCGGATGGCCTATTGTTGTTAAACCCGTGGATGCAGATCGTGGTGAAGGTGTTACTATTGGTGTTAAAAATAATAAGCAACTTAAAATTGCATTTAAAGAAGCAGTACGGTTTTCTAGGTCTAAAAATATTATTATTGAAAAAGAAGTGAAGGGTGTTGCACATAGAATATTTATTGCAAATGGCAAACTTCTTTATGTAGTAAAACGCTTACCAAAAGCAATTAAAGGGGATGGGCAAAAAATAGTATCCCAGCTTATAGAAGAAGCAAATAAAGTTGTACTTGATAATCCTCCTTGGCTTCGTGACAAAGTTTTTCCAGATGACAGTGAAGCAGTAGTTGCAATGAAAAAATCAGGTTTTTCATTGAGCTCTATACCAAAAGATGGAGAACTCGTTCCATTAAGAATGATTGAATCTACCGCTTCAGGAGGGACATCTAAAGACTTAACAAATGATATACATCCTGATAATTTAGATATTTCTTTAAGAGCAGCAAAACTTTTTGGGTTAGAGATCGCCGGTATTGATATTATTACTACAGATATTAAAAAGCCTTGGCATGAAACCGGTGCCATAATAAATGAAGTAAATCTTGCACCGCTATTAGGTGGAGGTGAAATTTCCAGAAGTTATATTCCTAATTTTCTTAAAAATATAATGGATGGAGATGGTCGAATTCCAATTAGTGTTGTAATTGGTGGGGGTGAAGCTATGGATAGTGCAATTAAAGAGCAAAATACTTTAATTAAGCAGGGAGTTTCCTGTTTTTTAACTAGTCACAAAGTAACTATAAACCAATCAGCAAGTGAAATGATACTTCCCTTTAAAGGTCTTCACCAGAGATGCAAGGCTCTTTTATTAAATTCTCAAGTACAAGTATTAATACTTGTACTTCAAACTGATGAATTTTTATATACTGGTTTGCCCATTGATGGAATAAGTCAGATAACTAATACAGGGGGAGAGCTTGTGTCATCAAAAGATGCACAAAAAGAACTACAACAAGATAGGGTTGATGCACTTCTTAGTTTAATAGATAAGATTAAAAATAGATAAGTATTTGTACTTTAATTTAAAGGAAAACTTTTGGGTTTGAGTCACTAAGATGAGTCCATGCAAGTTTTGCACCGCCTAATACATGAAAATGCAGATGTTTAACTTCTTGACCACCATTATCACCAATATTTGTTATAACTCTGTATCCTGATTTTTCTATATCCATCTCTTTAGCAACATTTTGAATGAAAATAGTCATATCGGCCATCATTTGAGAACTTACTTCGCTAAAACTATCTACATGTGATTTTGGTATAGCTAATATATGAACTGGAGCTTTTGGATTGATATCATGAAAAGCCATAAAATTATCATCTTCTAAAATTATTTCTGATGGTATCTCTTTTTTAATTATTTTACAAAATAGACACATTTTACATCCTTTTTTTAGTTTATTGTAGCACAGACTTTAATAAATGAAGCTATATATAAAACATATTTGATTATAATAAACCTTTAAAATTTTGAAGGAAAATACCTTCGTAACGGATTAACTTATTGAAAAAATGGTATGACGCGATAAAAAATGCACAGAATGTTGATGCAATAGAAGAAATTAGAATATCTATCTTTGGTAAGAAGGGTATTTTAGCAGCAGAATTTGCTAAAATGAAAACAGCTCCAAAAGAGGAAAAATCTAAAATAGCACAAGAATTAAATACTCATAAGAGTGCTTTAATGAATGAGCTTAGTAGTGCTAAAATAGTATTACAAACAAAAGAATTACAAGCAGCAATGAAGGCTGAATCAATAGATGTTTCAATGTATAGCACAAACTCCCAAGCTGGAGCACTTCATCCAGTTATGGAAACAATGGATAGAATTGTAGAATATTTTTCATCTATGAATTTTGCTGTTAAAACTGGTGGAATGGTAGAAGATGATTTTAATAATTTTGAAGCACTAAACCTACCAAAATATCATCCAGCACGTGATATGCAAGATACATTTTATTTTAAAGATGAGATGTTACTTCGTACACATACATCACCTGTTCAAATTAGAACTATGATGAATACAAAACCACCGATTCGCATGATAGCTCCAGGGGCTGTTTTTCGTCGTGATTATGATTTAACTCATACACCGATGTTTCATCAAGTAGAAGGACTTTTGGTTGATGATGAAGGTAAAGTTTCTTTTGCAAACTTAAAATATATACTGGAAGATTTTTTAAGATATATGTTTGGTGATATAGAGGTTCGTTTTCGTCCATCTTTCTTCCCATTTACAGAACCATCAGCAGAGGTAGATATCTCTTGCGTTTTTTGTAGTGGCAAAGGGTGCAGAGTATGTTCTAAAACAGGTTGGTTAGAAGTTTTAGGATGTGGAATAGTTGATCCAAATGTATTTAAAGCAGTTAAATATAAAAATGTTAGTGGCTATGCTTTTGGTTTAGGTGTTGAGCGATTTGCAATGTTAATTCATCGAATTG
>JAFLJV010000010.1 GCA_022712845.1 Sulfurimonas sp.
ATTAATCAAAGTATTCCAAATACTACTTTAATAGCTACTACAATTGGTAAATCACGTGGTTCTGCTGATGATAGAACTAGTAAACGTGAAAGTATTACAGGTTCTGGTAATATAAATGATATTCCAGCTACTGTTGCTGGTTATGTAGCTGCAGATGGTGAGTTTTCTACATTTGGTTCTCAAGGTACATATGCTTTTGGTTTTTTAAATAACTCTATTGAATCACTTACTGTTCAGGGGTGGTATTATGATATGGTTCAATTAGCTCAAGCATATTGGTTACAAGCTGATATAAATGTTGATGGTATTATGGCAGGTGTTCAATATATGAATACTGATTTAGATAAAGGTGCAGAGCTTGGTGATGTTACTGACACTAATGTAAATACTATAGCAGGTGATACTGAAGATACAACAGCTTGGTCTGCAATGCTTGGTTATGAAATAAAAGATGTTGCTACTTTTAAAATTGCTTATTCTGATGTTGATGAAGATGGTACTTTAGGTGTTGCTAATACTGCGACAGGTTCTATAGCTACTGTTGGTGGTCAATCAAGACTTTATACAGAGATGTGGTGGAACTATGGTTATGCTTCTGCGGTAGGTGCTCAATCTTTTTCAATCACTGCTGAAGGTAATGTTGCAGATATCGACCTATTACTGGGCTACTACAATGCAGATATAGATGCAGGTAGTGCTACTGTAAATCTTCTTCGTGGTTTTTCTGATGTAGATTTAACAGAAGTTACATTAGTTGCTTCTAAATCTTTTGGTCCACTTGATACTTCTTTTGCAATTATTCATGCTGATCTTGAAGATAATACAACACCAGCTAATGATGTTACAACAACAGATCTTCAAGTTTATTTAACATATAACTTTTAGTCGCTTTAAACTTATTTTCTCCTTCCTGTTTTGTGAGAAAATAAGTTGCCCTCTATAGTTCATTTCCTGCTTTCCTGTTTTGTATGGAAATGGGCCCTCCTCATCCTCTCATTTCCTGTTTTATGAGAAGATGAGTAGAGTCTATTTTAACTTTTTTGGATATACTTTTCATTATGAATCAACTCATCAAAAAAATCTTTTATATACTTTTTATGCTTATATTAATCTCTATTATTTCATTTTTAGCTATTCATGCCGCTCCAAATAGTTTTTTTGGTGCTGGTGAATTAAATCCAAATATGACACCAGAAGCAATAGCCGCCTTAAAAGCTATATATGGGCTAGATAAATCACTTTTACAGCAATATACTGACTGGGTTATAAATATTTTTTCTTTCAATTTTGGTATCTCGTTTGTTAATGGACAAGATGTTAGCTCTGAGATACTAAAGAGACTTCCAATTACTCTTAGTATGAACATAATAGCTCTCCTAGCGGTATTTATTATATCTTTATATTTAGGCATAAAATCAGCACTTAATTATGAAAAAAAAACTGATTATATCATTCGTCAAATCTCTTTAATCTCTTTTTCAATGCCATCATTTTATTTGGCATTGCTATTTATCATATTTTTCTCATTAAATTTAGATTTGTTTCCAATTTCTGGTCTTCATTCAATTGAACCAAAAGAGGGATTTGAGTACTATCTTGATATGGCTTGGCATTTAGTTTTACCAATAGGTGTTATGATATTTCTTGGTCTTGGAAGTATGATAATTTATGTTCGATCACTTACATTAGAGATACTAAAGAGTGATTATTACTATTTTGCACTATCTCGTGGCTTAGAAAAAAAAGAGTTATTAAGATATTACATCTTTCCAAATCTATTACCACCAATTATTACACTTTTAGGATTATCTATCCCTGGATTAATAGGAGGTAGTGTTATTTTAGAGTCTATATTTGGGATTGAAGGTATGGGACAGTTGTTTTTTATGAGTGCATTAAGTAGAGATTATCCTATTATTATGGGAACTTTAATGATTACAGCATTTTTAACACTGCTTGGAAATATGATAGCGGATTTAATTTTATTAAAATTAAATCCATATATGAAACGGGGATAGTAAACTTAACTAAACATAGCCTCTAACGCATCTAAGCCATCTTTAGATTCTTGAATCTCACCATCTTCATTAGTTGTATTATCTGTTTCAACTAACTCAATATTTAATCCACTTAACATTGAAGCTAAACGGATATTTATACCACTCTTTCCAATAGCTTTAGACTTTTGATCTGCGGGAAGCGTGATAATTGCTCTTTCTGCTTCACCTTCATCATTTTTAATGATTTCTACAGTAGATATAATTGCAGGTGACATAATTCTTGATATAAAAAGTTCAGGGATAGAAGTATGTTCAATACAATCAATATTTTCACCAATTAACTCTTGACTTACAGCGTTAATACGAACACCTTTAACACCAACTGTAGCTCCAACAGCATCAACTTGTGGATGAGTGCTAATAAGTGCTATTTTAGCTCTTTCTCCAGGTATACGAGCACTTGCTTCTACAATAACTGTTCCATCAGAAATTTCAGGAACTTCAAGTGCTAAAAGCTCTTCTAAAAATTTAGGAGAGGTGCGAGATAGCTCTATTTGGATACCATTTTCTTTATCCATATTAACACGGCGAACAACGGCTTTCATATGATCACCTACTTTAAATACTTCACCTTTTATACGACTTTTCATTGGTAATATGGCACGAACTTCATCAACTTCTATATATGTTGAGTTGTTTGCATCAACTCTTGTAACTCTACCTGTTACAAGTGTTCCTATTTTTGATTTATATTTGTTATAAAGTTCATCTTCTACAAGTCTTTGAATATGATACTCTATTTCACGATGAAGTTGAGAAGCACCTGTTCTACCATACTCTTCTAAAGCGTGTGGAATTTGAAGTTGATCATCAAGTTCTATTTGATCATCATATTCTCTAGCCTCACTTATAGAAATATATGAAGGAGCTAAATCTTCATCATTAAGTCTTTCATCTTCATCTGAAACTACTGTAATTGTTTGAATTATATCAAGGTTTTTTGTTTCATCATTTATAACTGCTTCAAATGTAAATTTTTGATCAATTACTCTTTTTGCTGTTTGGATAAATGCTGTTTTTAGAGCTTCTATAACTTTATCAGGTTGAAGGTTTTTTTCATGTGCGATTGCTTCTGCAATATCTAGAATTTTTTCCATATTTTTGCCTTTTAAATGGTGTTTCACAAAAAATAAATGTTAAAAGTTTTATAGTGATTTCTTATGAAGTATGACATTATATCCAAACTCTATAAAATCAACTTTAATCAACTTTTTAGTAGATTTTAACTATAATGCAAAAAAATAAGGAAATTATTATGGATTTAAAATTTGCAAGAACTGATATTACTATGAAACCAAAAAAAGCTGATTTAAGTAAAATGGAAGCTAGTATTGAAAAAGATGATAGTGTGATTTTTTATTTTGATAGAGAAAATTCTCATAAAGATTTATTAGAACTTCAAGATCATTTTGAAGCTAAAGGTAAAAGTTTTTACATGAGTGAAGTGAAATATGGACTTTCTGAAAATGAATACATGTACCAAGTTCATATTATTAACTAAAATTAATGTCAAAAAAATTATTTATTGAAACACTTGGTTGTGCGATGAATTCTCGTGATTCAGAGCATATGATTGCACAACTTAGTGAAAAAGAGGGTTATATTATCACAGATGATATGCCCTCAGCTGATTTAATTTTAATAAATACATGTTCAGTAAGAGAAAAACCAGTTGCTAAACTGTTTTCAGAACTTGGTGTTTTTAACAAAAAGAAAAAAGCCTCTGCAAAGATAGGTGTATGTGGGTGTACAGCATCTCATCTTGGTGAAGAGATAATTAAAAGAGCCCCATATGTGAGTTTTGTTTTAGGTGCTAGAAATGTATCTAAAATTACAGAAATAATCCATAAAGAAAAAGCTGTTGAAGTAGATATAAATTATGATGAGAGTGAATTTGCCTTTGATGATTTTAGAACATCTCCATATAAAGCTTTTATAAATATATCTATCGGATGTGATAAAGCTTGTACTTTTTGTATAGTCCCTAAAACTCGTGGTGATGAGATATCAATTCCAGATGGACTTATTATCCGTGAAGCTAAAAGAGCAGTTGATAATGGAGCAAAAGAGGTTTTTCTTCTTGGTCAAAATGTAAATAATTATGGTCGTCGTTTCTCAGGAGATCATGAGAAGGTAAACTTTTCAGAACTTCTTCGTAGGCTTAGTAAGATTGATAAACTTCAAAGAATTCGTTTTACGTCTCCTCATCCTTTTCATATGGATAATGAGTTTATAGAGGAGTTTGCTTCGAACCCTAAAATCTGTAAATCAATGCATATGCCACTTCAAAGTGGATCAAGTAAAGTTCTTAAAGATATGAAACGTGGTTACTCAAAAGAGTGGTTTTTAGAGCGTATTGCTAAATTAAGAAGTGAGTGTCCTGAGGTTAGTATAAGTACTGATATTATTGTTGCATTTCCAGGTGAAAGTGATGAGGATTTCGAGGATACGATAGATGTGATGAAAGAAGTTAGGTTTGATCAAATTTTTTCTTTTAAATACTCACCTCGTCCCCAAACTGAAGCAGAACATTTTACAAACACTGTTGATGAGGATGTGGCATCTCATAGACTTACAACTCTTCAAAATCTTCAGACAGATATCTTAGATGAAAAAAATGCAACACAACTAGGGAAAATTTATAGTGTTTATTTTGAAGACTTAAACAAAGACTACTTTGTTAGTGGCAGAAGTGATAATAATTTTGTTGTGAAAGTTAAAGGTTCAGATGAGCTTTTAGGCGAGTTTAGAGATGTTAAAATCACACAAATAGGGCGAACAATTTTAACTGGAGAACTTGTTGGCTAAAAAACTATTTCGTGCAATAGCACTGGCAATAGTTCCATTTTTAGCATCTATCTTAATCCGATTACTATATTTAACAAATAAAAAAAAATTTCATATACCAAAAACTGTAGGTGATGAGCCTATTATCTTTGCTTGTTGGCATGGGGAGCTTTTGATGCTTCCATATTTATAC
>JAFLJV010000225.1 GCA_022712845.1 Sulfurimonas sp.
TAGAGAGAGATGGAACTATAAACCAACTTATGCCTCTTAATTACATGGGAAGACATGTTATAGGACTTAATTATAACTCCATAGGTATAGAAAATGTTGGTGGTCAAAACTCAGTAGACAACTTAACAAATGCACAGTTGCACGCGAATATAGAGTTAGTAAAAATGCTTAAAAAAGAGTTTGAAACGATTGAATATGTAATAGGTCATTATGAATATAGATGTTTTGAAAAACATGAACTTTGGCTTGAATTAGATGATAATTACAGAACTAAAAAAGATGACCCATCTGTAAGATTTATGAATGAATTGCGAAAAGGTATATATGGGTTTAAGGGTGCTTCTTGTTCAAAATGATATAAAACTTTTTTTGTATCTAGTTTAATTAACTAAACCATTAACACAATTTAGCTATTATTTCTTAAATTAAAAAAAGGTATTTTATGTTTATTGACTCATTTTTATCGTTTGGACTTTTCTTTTTTATAGCTGTAGCTATTGTGGTTGTATTTCTTTACCTTTATGCATTAGTAACTCCGTATGATGATTATAAGCTTATATTTGAGGAAAATAATACAGCTGCATCTATAGGTTTTGGTGGAGCAATACTTGGTCTCTCACTTCCACTTTACAGTGCAGCAGCTGGTTCTGATGCATTTTTAGATTTTACTATTTGGGCTATAGTGGCTATGGTTATCCAGCTTATTTTAGCTTTTGTTTTAACTCGTATGATGAGCAAATTTTCTTTTTCACAAAAGATAAGTGAGGGTGTTCTTTCTGTTGGTGTATTGATGGCATTTCTATCTATTGCAGTTGGTGTAATTAATGCAGGTTCGATGAGTTACTAAAACTAAGTTACTTCTTTTCATCTTTATCTCTGTCTCTAAGCTCTTTCTCACTGAAATTGTTTAGATTTACAGAGTTTTTAGCGCCTATTATAAACCAAAGAAGTATACTAACTACACTTATGATTGCTACTGTTTCCATATTAAATACTCAGTTTTATTTTATTAATTGTAAATTGATGGATTAACATCTGTATTAAATTTTGATAAGGAATAGAACTCTCTAGTGATTTTTTCTTAAGTTCATACAAATCATTTTCTGAAATTCTTATAGAGATTGCTCTCTTTTTTTGATGTTTGATAATTGATTGTAGTTCTTTGGTTCGTGTTGCAATATTGTATTTGCTTTCCCATTCACCATCTTCAACACTTTTTAAAATATCAAGTTCAAATTCATCTAAATTAGCCATTTTTAACTCCTTGTAAATATTTTTTATTCATTTTACGAGATGGAATAATAGTTTTAAAAAATATTTCATCTTTAGTTTCAACATAAGGTACTAAATAAATATAGTTCTTAATTCTAATGAAAATAATAAAAATGTCTTGATTTGGATATTTCTCTTTATTTGGATGAGAAATATCATCAAGTAAATCACCATTTTCTAATGATAAAATAACATCTTCAAAGCCAATGCCTCTTTCTTTTTTTAAGAGTTCATTTTTTTCATAATTATACATGAGACTTTTATTTTTAAACATTTACCTTCCTGATATTATGTATATACTATGTATTTTACAGTAAAAATTACTTTTTTACAAATAAATGTACATTTCAAGATAAAATATATATTTTTACTGTAATTCAGGTTTTAAAAATAATAAAATATTGACTCAAATAATACACCATGCTATAATCTTTAAAATTCATTTATAAATATTATCAGGAAAAATATGATTAGCTCACCTCTCTTTTATCTTTTTATTTTAGCATTAATAGCAACTATTTTTTCACTTTTAGAGCAAAAAACAAAACATAAGATTTTTAAATATATCCCAGCTGTTGTGATGATATACGCTTGTAGCATGCTTTTAGCAGGTATTGGTTTTTTTGAGCAAAATACTGAGATAACAGATATATACAAAACTCTAAAGAAAAATTTACTTCCAGCTATGCTTTTTTTAATGTTGTTGCAGATTGATTTTAAACATTTTTTTAAGCTTGGTAGGTCTTTGCTTATCTCATATGTTTTGGCAGTGTCTTCTTTAGGATTTGGATTTATAGCTGTCTCTATTATTTTTGATTTTAACAGTGAGATGGCATCTGCTTTTGGAGCATTAGCTGGAAGTTGGACTGGTGGGACTGCAAATATGGTAGCAGTTGGTTCAGCTCTTGGAGTTTCAGATGAAGCATTTGGGTATGCTCTGATAGTAGATAGTGTAAATTATACTATTTGGGTTATGTTTTTACTGTTTTTAGTGCCATTTGCCACTTTATTCAATAAGTTTACAAAAAGTGATGAAGTGATGAAAAGCATTGATGAGATAGGGTGTGCTTGTAATCTTGGAGCTAAAAGATACTGGCTTTTAGTAGTTCTCTCAATAGTAGTAGCATTAGCAGTAAATGCTATAGCTAGTATGGAATTTAAGATATTAAGTTACACAACTACAACGGTCGTTTTAGCCACACTTTTAGGCGTAACAGGTTCTTTTACAAAATTAAAAAATATAAATGGCTCAAGTGAGGTTGCAAGCTCTATGCTTTATCTTCTTATAGCACTCATTGGCTCTCGTGCGGTGATTGACAATTTTGGTGATGTTGGTGTTTATGTATTAGCTGGTTTTATAATTTTAGTTATTCATGCTCTTATCATGGTTATAGGTGCAAAGATATTTAAGTTAGATTTGTTCTCCATAGCTGTTTCATCTCTCTCAAATATAGGTGGTGTTGCTTCTGCTCCAATTCTTGCTGCAACCTATAATAAATCACTTGTAAGTGTTGGTGTTTTGATGGCAATAATGGGATATCTTATAGGAACATTCGCTGGTTTACTTTTAGGTAAAATTTTGATGGAATTTGCAAAGTGATAGTTGGTATTACAACTAAAGTGAGGTATATAGAGTTAAAAACACCTTTTAAAACTGCTCTAAGAAAAACTACGCAAGTGGAGTTTGTAAGAGTATATGTTAAAAATGAAAAAGGTTTACTTGGAATTGGTGAAGCTCCTGCAACAAAAGCTATAACTGGTGAAGATTTAGAGATAATCACAAACTCTATAAATAGCGTAAAAAATGATTTTATAGATTTGTCTTGTGATGAATGTTTAGCTATTTTACACTCAAGCATAGATATAGGCTCATCTGCTAAAGCTGCCTTTGATATGGCATTTATATCTCTTAGTTTAAAAGAGAAAAATAAAAGCTTTGTTGAGTATTTTAAAACAAAAGATTTAAGTCCTATAAAAACAGATATAACCATAAGTTTAGCAGATGTTAAAGTGATGTTAAGTGAGGCTAAAAAAGCTTGTCAAAATGGTATGAATATACTAAAAGTGAAACTTGGCAGTGATATATCTCATTCCATAGAAGTTATACAAAAAATTTCTTGTGAATTACCACAAGCAAAAATCTTAGTGGATGCAAATCAAGCTTGGAGTTTAGAGGAATCATTAAAATTTATAGAGGCTATGAAAGATGTGAAAATAGAGTTAATAGAACAACCTGTAGTAGCAGATGATTTAAATGCTTTAAAAATTATAACAGAGAGGTCTCATATTCCAATTCTTGCAGATGAGGTAGTATTTACACTAGATGATGCAAAAAAAGTTATAGAGAGTAAATCTGCACATATGATAAATATAAAACTTATGAAGTGTGGTGGTATTACAAAAGCTATAGAAATACTGGAGTATGCAAGAGAGAAAAATGTGATGTGTATGTTAGGCTCAATGCTAGAGGGTGCAAATTCTATAGCTATTGCAATTCATTTAGCAATGGCTTATAGAGATGTTATAAAGTATATAGATTTGGATAGTCCACTGCTTTATAAAGAGTTACCTGAGATAGATGATTTTGAGTATATTGGTAATGAAATAAGATTCAGAAAATAATTTAAGCTATAATAACTTTTATGAAAATATACTTACTTTTAATACTCATATTTATAACATCACAAGCTGCAACTATAGGTGGGTGGCAGAGACCATTAAGCATCCCTGAACCAAAAGACAATCCAATAACACCACAAAAAATCCAACTTGGAAAACTACTTTTTTTTGATAAAAGACTCTCAAGAGCAGATGATATTTCATGTGCAACTTGCCACGATCCAAAATTTGGCTGGGCAGATGGAGTTGCACAAGCAGTAGGAGATAAAAAGCAAAAAGGTAAAAGAAACTCTCCAACAATTATTAATAGTGCGTATTTAAAGAATTTTTTTCATGATGGAAGGGCAAAATCATTAGAAGAACAAGCACTAGGTCCTATAGAAGCTGAAGTTGAGATGAATATTTCAGTAGAGGATGTTATAAAAAAATTAAATGCTATAAAAGGGTATAAAGATCTGTTTTTTGAGGCATTTGGAGATGCAAATATAAATAAAGAAAATTTAGCAAAAGCTATAGCAACTTTTGAGAGAATAGTTGTTTCACCACCAACAAAATTTTCAAGATGGGCAAATGGTGAAGAGAATGCTATGAATAGAGTTCAAAAAGAGGGTTTTGACCTATTTTTGAATGTTGGAAGGTGTAAAAATTGTCACAATGGTTTTAACTTTACAAATGAAAGATTTGCAAATATTGGTTTAGGTGATGAGAAAGACTTAGGAGTTTACGACCTTAATGATACTAACAATAAAATTTGGAAAAGTACATTTAAAACACCAACTCTTATAAACATAGAAAATACAGCACCATATTTTCACGATGGTTCTGTAAAAACATTAAAAGAAGCAGTACATATATGTGGAAATGGTGGAAGAAAACCTGTAAAATCAAGATCACCATTTTTTAGAGATAGAAAGTTTAGTGCTGAAGAAACTAACTTAACAGTAGAGTTTTTAAAAGCTTTATCAACACCTAAAATAGATATAGAAATACCTACTGTTTTTCCTCAGTAGGTGATGATTCTTCAAGTTCTTTATTTTGATCCATGTTTTTTTTATTAATTTTAATTAAAGATTTAAATCCGATTATGCAACAAAATACAGCGAATAAAAAATAACCCTCTATTCTACTCATATCAGCTTCAATATTAGGGAAAACTAATAGTATTCTTCCTATTACCATTAAGATATATAGTATAGATGCTGCAATAACAGTACCTATAAAAATTTTCAATAATAAGTGTTTTGTTGTGTTTTTTGTATTGTTTTTCAATAGTATCCTTTATATTTTACTAAAATTTAAAACTTTGTTTTTTAAATGTATGAAACTCTTTTGCTTCTTTTACTTTGTCAAGCCCTAGCTTTTTAAGGGCTTTAGGGTTTACTAAAAACCACCCAAGAATTATATCAACTCTATCACCTTTTTGGAGTATAAAATCACGTTTTACTTCTCTTTTTTCATTTGCTTTAATCATTGTGTCTTTTAGAACACTATCAGCTACCCATGGCATAGCTGGTTTGCCATTTTTTCCAAGAACTCTTACAAAAACTTCCTTTTTAAGTTTTATAGTTTGATTTGCTCTTTTAACACTAATCTTTAAAATTCCAACACGAAGTGGATGAAGAAGTAGGGCATGTGAAGCTTTGTTGTCAATATTTACTATAAAATTATCTTTATTTTTAAGTATAGATATATCCACATATTGAGTTAACATATCTGAGTGAAAATGTGTTCCTGAAAAACCATGAAATGAGTGAGTTTTAGTATCACTAATATCTGAAGCACTACCTTTTACTTTTGGCATATGACAACTAATACAGTTTTCTTTACCTATCTCATTTTTATTTTCAGTTGTACATAAAGTAAGTGAGTGTTTATTTACTTTATGTGAATGACATCCCATACAGAGACTGCCATTTTTCATATGCTCATTTTGGTCAACTATCTTATGATATGGAGACTCAAGGCGATTATCTGAATTACCATAGTAGTTTTTTGGTGTTTTATTTATTATATTTGTATTACTACCTTTATGCTCTTTTATATCTTTTATGCGGTGACAATATGCACAACTTATAGCTTCTTGATGAGTTTTGTTATTTATATCAGGCATAGCTTTTTTGCCTTTTTTAAGCATGTCATCTAAATTATCAGCTGTTGGCATATGACATTTTCCACAAATATATTGATTAAATTTTTTATTTTTAGGGTGTTTTTCCCAAACGGCTTTATGGATAGGATCTTTATTAGGAGTTGATTTTGCATGCATTGAACCGTAAAATTCATCATATATTTGAGTATGACACTCTTTGCACTTTGCACTTGGTGCAAATTCTAAATTTTTATCCCCAAAAAGTGATAATTGTAAAAGTAAAAATATTAGTATAGTTTTCATAAAATCAATCCCTGTAGAGCATATTTTTTTATGATTATATCAAGTGTTTTAAGTGTTTTTTATTTATTTACATATCTAAGCCAAATAAATCCAATTAAACCAGCTAAAAAAGAGGCTATTAAAATACCCATTTTTGCTTGAAAGATTAAAGTTTCATTACCAAAAAATGCTAAGTCTGCAATAAAAATAGACATAGTAAACCCAATACCACCAAGAAAAGAAACACCAAAGATTTGACTCATAGTGCTACCCTCAGGAAGCTTGGCAATACCAAGTTTTATAGCTATAAAAGCAAAACCTGCAATTCCTATAACTTTTCCAAGTATAAGACCAGATATTATTCCAAGTGGTACAGGCTCTAGTAAAGTATTTACAGCAGAAGAAAAATCAATTGATATACCAGCATTTGCAAGTGCGAAAAGAGGAATAACAATAAGACTTACTGGAAGATGAAGTGAGCGTTCGAGTCTTGCCGATGGTGAACTAACTGTATCTATTTTATCTTTTATATTTTGAAGTATAGCTTTTTGATTTTCATGCATAGTATGATCTGTTGCAACAGGATAGCAATCATATTCATCAAGTCTATTTTTTGTATGCATACTAAAGTCAAGTGGGGGATATTTTGGTTTTGATGGAATTGCAAAGGCGGCTATTACACCTGCTACTGTAGCATGTACACCTGATTCTTGCATAAATAACCACATTGCAAACCCAACAATAAAATAAGGTAAAATTGTATGAATTCCAAAACGATTAAAAGCGACTAAAATTAAAAAAGAGATAAATGCTAAACTAAGTGGAAGTATATATATCTGTTCTGTATAAAATAAAGCTATAACACCAACAGCACCAAGATCATCTACAATAGCAAGTGCTACTAAAAATGTGATAAGTGACCTTGAGACTCTTTTTTTGAGTAATACTAAAATGCTAATAGCAAAAGCTATATCTGTAGCCATAGGAATACCCCAGCCATGTGCCCCAATGGAATCATAATTTATAGCATAATAAATTGTTGCGGGAAGAATCATCCCACCAATAGCTGAAATAATAGGGAGCATAGCAACTTTAATACATGAGAGTTCACCCATTAATGCTTCTCTTTTTATTTCAAGTCCGATTATAAAGAAAAATATAGCCATCAGCCCATCATTTATCCAATGATGAATAGTTTTAGAGATACTCCATGAACCTATCATAAGTTCTATTTTTGTATGGAAAAAGGTTAAATATATTTCAGCATAAGTAGAATTTGCAAGCAATAGAGCGACTATTGTCATAAAGAGTAATATAAAACCAGTGGTTGTTTGAGCATGAATAAAATGCTCAAATGGGGTAGCAATTTTGTTGAATGCTTTTTCCCAAGGGGCATACATTTTCATACATTTTCCTTTTGTACCCTTTTATATTATAACAAATAATTAAATATATTAAATAACGGATGCTATAATTAATATATGGATTTAGAAAAATTAAAGAATAGAGCAATACTGCTATTTGGGAAAAGTCGTGCTTTTAGTAATGATGAATTTCAATCACAAATAAAGTTTCATAAAATTTCAATAGAAACAGAACTTAATGAAAATGTTAAAGTAGTTATCGACGGAAGAATGATGACTCCGTATGAACAAAACAAAAGTGATGAACTTTATAAAAATAATAAAGAATTAGAATTTGTGTCTATAGATATTTTTGAAAAAGAGTTAGCGAAATATATAGATGAAGACACCTTACTAATGAGTTTAAAGCTCTCACGTGACAAACAAAGACTTAAAAATTTTATACAAAATTCAATGTTAAGTGATGAACTATTTTTAAAGCTTATTAAGATGTACTCATGGAGAAAAGAAGATTTTTTTGAAAATGATGATAACCGTGATGTTAGTGCTGCTTTTATATCTAGGTTTTATGAAAATATTGAAAGAAATCATAATGTTCAGTATGCTACTACAGGATTTATTCATTTAGTTTCACAAACAAATAATCAACAACTTTTAAAAGCAATTTATATGCTTGAGCCATTAAAATATCATTTAAAAATAAAGATGGCTATAGCACTTAAAAGTGAAACTAAGATGCAAGAATTACTTTTTAAAGAAAAAGAACCAAAGATACTAGAAGGATTATCTTTAAATAAAAATTTAAATTTAAATTTTGTCATTGAATTTTTAAAAGATGAAGCACTTGGGATTAATGTAGCTAGAAATATTGAATTAAGTGAGGATATCTTTAAACTTTGTAAAAATTATAAATTTGCCTTGGCGTTAAATGAAACTCTTACTTTTAAAATGCAAGAGGAGTTATTTAATTTGAATGATGATGAAGTTTGTTATGCTTTATCATTAAATCATTATATATATGAGAAAATTTTAAAAAAACTACTGCAAAGCACAAATGAAAAAATTAAATCATCTATATATGAAAACAAAGCCACTCCTGTTGATATACTTGAGTTAGCTTATAAAAATAATCAAAACTATGCAGAGATAGCAAAAAATGAAAATACACCAATAGAGATTTTATACCAACTTCAACTAGATAGCAGATATGAAAGATCTGTAAAAACAAATGCTACATTTAGAAAACATATACAAAAAGAAAATATAGGATGGCAAATTTGAGAGCAAGTGATTTAATAAAAGCGATAGAAGCTTTGGTGCAAAAAAAAGTTCCATTATTTTTATGGGGTTCTCCAGGAATTGGTAAATCTTCCATAGTTAAACAAATAACAGATGAAAAAAATATAGGATTTATAGATTTAAGACTCGCACTTATGGATCCAACAGATTTAAAAGGGATACCATTTTATGATAAAGAATCACATACCGCACTTTGGGCACCTCCAGCTTTTTTGCCAAGTGAGGGTGAAGGAATTTTGTTTTTAGATGAATTAAATTCTGCACCGCCATCTGTTCAAGCTTCTGCATATCAGCTTATACTTGACAGAAAAGTTGGTGAGTATGAGCTTCCAGATGGCTGGGCAATAGTTGCTGCTGGAAACCGTGAAGGTGATAGAGGAGTAACTTATAGAATGCCAAGTCCATTAGCAAATAGGTTTGTTCATTTTGAGATGGAAGTGGATGTCCAAGACTGGAGGTTTTGGGCATATCAAAAAGGTATTGATGAGAGAGTGATTTCGTATATATCATATAAAAGTGAGCATCTATTCACTTTTGATACTTCAAGTGATGTTAAAAGCTTTGCAACGCCAAGAAGTTGGGAATATGTAGATAAGATTTTATCAAGCTCACTTTCCTCTGAATTATTATTAAGTACTATTTCTGGTGCTGTTGGTAAAGAGGTGGCAGTGGAATTTTTAAGTTTTTGTAAAGTGATGAATAAACTACCAGACATTCAAAATATTTTAAATACTTCAAAGGGTGAGTATAGTGATGAGGTTGATGTACTTTATGCTTTAAGTACAGGTTTAGTGAGTAGTTATTTAAGAGATAAAAGTGATGAGGCTTTGGATAACTTGCTCACTTATACACTATCGCTAAAGAGTGAGTTTGCTGTAATGATAGTACAAGATTTACAAAGAAACTCTGTTAACATGCAACATTCTGAAATTTTTAAAGAGTGGGTTAAAAAATTTGCATATCTTTTAGAATAATAAAAGAGTATTTAAATTATTGATATAAATCAAGATTATAATATTCATAACCTTCTTTAATTAAACTTAAGTTAAATAACTAATTAAAAAGTAATATGAGAGCTAAAAGTTAAATCGGATAAAATTACTCTGATTTAAAAATACTAGAGCGTAAAGCGTTCTTACCAAAAGGAAACAAGATGAAAAAAATCATTTTATTAATCGCATTAACATTAGGTGCTCTTCAAGCAGAGAATATAGTTCATTATGATACTAACGGTGCAGAAGACGCTATAAATAAACCTAACCATCCAAGTACAGAAATTTACTAATAAACTTTTAGTAATAAACCAATCTTAAGTTAACTTCTCCTTTTAAAGTAGGTATTTAGTACCTACTTTAATAATCATACACCTCATTTTTGAAATCATAAGATATAATTAACAAAAAAAGTATCATTAAATGCAAATAGAATTCAAAATCTCAAAAGCCAAAGCCAAACTTTTAGTTGATTATCCACTTTTTGGAACAATCGCTTCAAAATTAGAGTTAGTTTTAAATGATGATATACAAAGTTTTAAGAGTAATGGGATAAAACTAGAGTATAACAGCAGTTTTTTTCAAAGATTAACTATATCTCAAATGGAGTTTGTATTTGCAAATGGTGCGATGCATGCCTCACTTGCTTATGAATTTCGTCAAAATAACAGAAGTGGTTGGTTGTGGCAGTTAGCAACTGACTATGCAATAAATGATATGTTAGTTGAAAATGGTATGAATAAACCAGATGAAGCACACTACAACATACGTTTTAAAGGTTTTTATTCTGAGGAAATATATGAAGAGCTAAAAAATGATATGCTGAGAGAAGTAAATTCAGAGAGTTTTAATGAATCTAATCAAGATTCAGAAGTTAATGGACTCGAAGAGTCCAGCTTATGTAATACCTCAAACAAAGAAACTTCTAACCAAACAAATCAAACCCAATCAACTCAAAACCCTGAAACTAAACAACTACTTGAAGAAGCTAAAAGCAAAGATATCCAATCCGAACAACTATTCGCAGAGTTTGCAAAAGCCGTTATAGAACAAGAAGTAAAAAATGATGAACTCCCAACAGCGCTAGATAGATTTTTTAATTTTTTAAATAAGGGAAGTGTTGACTGGAGAGATGAGTTAAGAGTCGCCATTGATAAGTTTCACAAAGATGATTACACACTAATGCCACCAAATAAAAAGTTCTTACATTTAGGTATCTATTTACCATCTTGTATTAGTCAAAAATTTAAGTTAGTTATAGCAATTGATAGCTCAGGTTCTATAGATGAAGAGTTGCTAAATAAGTTTTTAAGTGAGTTAAATTTTTTAATGAATACAATTTCAAATTATGAGATAGAGTTGCTTGTTTGTGATGATAAGATAAGATCACATAAAACTTTTTATAGTGGAGATGTATTAGAAATAAATATAAATGGTGGTGGAGCAACAGATTTTAGACCTGTATTTGAGTTTATTGATAATGAGTGTAAAGATATAAAATTACTTTTGTATTTTACAGATTTAGATGGAATATTCCCAAAAATATTTCCAAATTATGATGTAAAATGGGTTTGTATAGAAGAGGTAGATATCCCTTTTGGAGAATTTATAATTTTAGAAAATTAATTGAAAATAATTTTATTTCTACCGCTATTTTTAGCTTCAAAAAGTAGCATATCTGCTTGACTTATAGTTTCTTCTAGTGTATCTTCATTTTGAGTTACTAAACCAATCGATATAGTAAATTGTATCTCTTGCTCTTTATCGCAAGAGGTTAATGTTTTTTCTGCTTTTAATTTTAGTTTATTTAGTATATCTAGTGCATCTTCAGAGCTGATATTTTTTAAAAGTATACAGAATTCTCCACCATTAAATCTTGCAATAATATCATTTTGTCCAGTATTTGCACGTAATATTTCAGATAAATTAACAATAATCTTATCACCAATTTCATGTCCATAATTATCATTGATATTTTTAAAACTATCTATATTTATCATTGCTATTGCAAAATCTTCACTGTCATAAATTGCATTATCAAAATATATTTGTGCATTTTTAAAAAAGTACCTACGATTATGAAGACCAGTTAAAAAATCTCTATTTGCATGGTTTGTGATGAGGTGGATATTTTCTAAGGCTTCAATAGTATTATTTACTCTACATGAAAATTCCTCTTTTGAAAAAGGTTTTTTAATATAATCATTTGCCCCTTGTTTTAAAAATAGAGCAATAATTTCATCTTTTTCATTTGAAGATACAGCAATTATGCTAAGGTCATTTTTACTATATATTTCACGTATTTTACTTGTAAGTTTAACACCATCCATAACAGGCATATTGTAGTCAGTTAGAACAAGTGAGATATCAGAGTGTACCTCTAACATATTTATAGCTTCTTCTCCATGAGCTACAGCAATAACTTTAAAAAAAAGATTTTCTAACATACCTTTCATATATGTTCTAAACAACATAGAGTCATCTACAACTAATATTTTATGATTTTGATTTTTTTGTAATCTTTTTATGTTGTTTATAATATAATTAATATCATTAGCACCACTTTTGTTAACATAGTCTAATATATCTTTTTTAAGCAGAGTTTTTCTTAGTTCTTTATCAACATTGCCACTTAAAACAATTACACGATTACCATTTTTTAAAGCATAATCAACAATTTCACCATTTGGAGCATCTGGAAGATTTAAATCAAGCAGGGTTAAAAAATAATCGTATCTTTTTAAAAATAATTTAGCCTCAGATAGTTGATAAGCAGTATCTACTTTAATATCTATCTCAGATGTAATTTTTTTAGCGATTAGCTTTGCTAGAGTTTTATTGTCTTCTACAATTAGTATCCTTTGCATCATTTACAAATATCCTCTTAATTTTTTTATATTATAGTATAATTTTTTTATGAATTATTTAAAAATTATTATTAAAAAATTAGAAAAAAAACAAAATATTTTTTTGACAGGTGGAGCAGGAGTTGGTAAGACTACAATTACAAAAGATGTTATAAAATATTACGAAGATGAAGCAAAAAAAGTAGCAAAACTTGCTTCAACTGGAATGGCAGCAACTCTTATAAATGGGCAAACTCTTCACAGTTTTTTAGATTTAGGAATAGCAAGTGACATAAGTGAGCTTGAGCAAAACTCTAAACTAGAGATAAGTAAAAAAGTAAAAAAATTTCTTTGTAACATAGAGCTAATTGTAATAGATGAGATTTCGATGGTAAGTGATACTCTTTTGGAGATGATTAAATTTAGACTTACACAAGCTAACTTTTCTGGCTCACTTCTTGTGGTTGGTGATTTTTTACAACTCCCTCCAGTTGTTCGTGGATATAATGAAGTTAAGTTTGCATTTGAGTCATCATCTTGGAGAGAGTTTGATTTTGAAACTGTAGAGTTAACCCATATTTATAGAACTAGTGATAAATATTTTATAGATTTGCTCTCACATGTGAGAGATGGTTTTGTAAATGAAGATATACATAATAGTTTGAATGAGTATATAAAACCTCTGCCAGAAGATTTAAGTGAATTTACATTTTTGTTTGGAAAAAATATATCTGCATCAAAACACAATAAAAGTCAACTAGAATTTTTAGATAGTGAATTATTTGTAAAAGAAGCTCAAATAGTTAAACATCTGCGTAGTGCAAAAGATGCAGATGTAGAGCGGTTTATGGGTGACGCAAGAATTGAAAAAGAGTTAGAGTTAAAAATAGGAGTTCCAGTTCTTTTTACAAGAAATTCTTGGAATTATTTTAATGGTGAGCGAGGAGTTGTTGTAAATGTGGATAGTAGTTTTGTGTATGTACAAAAAAGTGATGGTTTAGTTATAAAACTTGAAGCAATTTCTCAAAGTAAAAGTGCATGGAAAGAAAAGAGTGTAGGCGGTAAAAAAGAGATGGTGGAGGAGTCTATATTTAGTGTTTATCAGTATCCTATAAAACTTGCTTACGCTATAACTATTCATAAATCACAAGGTATGTCTATAGAAGATTTGATAATTGAAACAAATGAGATATTTGCACCATCACAGTTTTATGTTGCAATCTCAAGAAGTTCAAATCCAAAAAGGCTAAATTTAATTGCACCAACGAAGCAGTGGAGAGATATAGTGTTTGTAAATCATAAAGCACTAGAGTTTGTAAAGATGAATAGAGCTTGTTAAGTAAAGTAGATAGCGGCATACTTTTTATGCTAGCAAGTGCATTGATTTCAGCATTTAGCGGTGCTATTACAAAAATACTTTCTGATGATATGAACGCTTTAGAAATTGTATTTTTTCGTAATATTATTGGGATAATAGTTATACTTTACGCTTTAAAACATACTCCTGTAAAACAAAGTGGTGGTAAGTTTCACCTACTTTTTATGCGTGGTTTACTGGGTTTTTTAGCGATGGTACTGTATTTTTACACTATTACAACTATCCCACTTGGAGAAGCTATAACGCTAAATAAAACCTCACCTTTATTTGTCTCACTTTTAGCTTATTTTGTACTAAAGGAGCATCTAAGCACAAGTACTATCTTCGCAGTAATCATAGGTTTTTTAGGTGTAGTTTTTATAGTTAAACCTTTTGGAATAAATTTATCATATGTACATTTTTTAGGAGTTTTAGGTGGATTTTTCGCAGCAGCAGCTTACACAACAATAAAAAAGATAAAAGATATATATGATTCTAGGGTGATTGTTTTATCTTTTGTAATTATTGGTACAGTTATTCCAGGAGTTTTGTTTTTACTAGCCCCTTATGTTCAAGCTCCCAAAGCTATAGATTTTTTATTTCCTATCTTTCATATGCCT
>JAFLJV010000011.1 GCA_022712845.1 Sulfurimonas sp.
ACTGGCTTAAATTTATTAAAAATAATAAAAGTGATGAAATAAAAAAAGAGACAAAAACTACAAAAAAAGATGTAAAAACAACTCCATGGGATATAACTCTTGATAAGATTGCTTTAGAAAAAACAGCTATAAACTTTAATGATAAAAGTGTAAAACCTCAAGTAGAGAGTGTTATAAACGAGTTAAATATAAACCTTGAGAATGTAACTCTGCTTGGAGAAAAACCTTTTACTTATAGTTTAAATCTTCTTTTAAATGATAAGTTTAAGTGTAATTCACAAGGTGATGTAATCCATAAAAGCCTAGAGATAAACTCCTACCTAAAATGTAAAGACTTTAATCTTATTCATTATAGACCATATATTGATCAGGTTGCACAAGAAAATCTAAGAACATACAATATACAGCTCAAAAGTGCAATGATTGATTTTGATATTGACACAACTTTAAAAGATGAAAATTCTCAAATAAATACTTATGTAAACAATGCCAACTTATCTCTTAGTAAGGTTCTTGTTTTACAAAAAGATACAAAAAAAAGAATCTTAGGTTTTTCAAAATTTAATGTTAACTCTCTTAAGTTAAATACTAAAACAAAAAATGTTTCAATTAAAAAAACTACACTAAATAACTTTGTTGTAAATGTTAAAAAAGATAAAAATGGTGCTATAAATCTTACTAGTTTAATTGAGCCAAAAGAGAGTAAAAAAGAAACAACAAGTAAGAAAACAGAAATTGAAGAAAAAGCATACATTGTTAAACTAAAACATTTTAAATTGCACTCTGCAAAAATAAACTTCAAAGATGAGAGCATAGAGACTCATACTAAGACTAAGATACACAAAATAGATTTTAATGCTTATAACATAGATTCTAGAGAAGAAAAATGGCTTGATTATGACCTTGCTTTAAATATAAACGCTAAAGGTAATATCTACTCAAAAGGTGAGCTTAGACACACTCCACTTAAACATACAGGCTCACTTAAACTAGATAAAATATCCTTAAAAGAGTTTACACCATATATACAAGGAAGTACCTATCTTAAACTAAATGATGGTTATTTATCTCTTGATTCTAAAATTAAATACTCTAAAAAAATTACTGAACCTGATCTTAAACTAAATGGTAATTTAAAAATTGAAGAGTTCTTTTTAAATGATAGTAGAGATAACTCTAGTATCGCTTCTTTCATCTCAAGTGAGTTAAGATCATTCAAATTAAACCTGTTTCCTAGTAGTTTGCATATTGATGAGATTGCATTAGATTCATTTTATGTTGATGCCCAAATTGATGAAAATAAAGTAATGAATCTATCAAAACTTATTAAACCAAGCAGTGATACAAATACAACAGATACTCAAGAAAAAGAAGAAGAAAAGTTCGTACTTAAAATAATGAAAATTAATGTCTCAAACGGAAGTGCAAATTTTGCAGACTTTTCTCTACCAGTTAAATTTAAAACATCTATTCATGATTTAAATGGTGATATATATGCTATTTCAAACACTAAAGGTGAAATTAGTTATATAGATATTTATGGGGAGATTGATAAATATGGTTCTACTAAACTAAAAGGTAGTATTGAGACTTCAAATATAAAATCATATACTGATATAGATTTTAATTTTAAAAATCTTGGACTTAACTCTCTTAGTGGATACAGTGCTCAATTTGCAGGGTATAAAATAAATAAAGGAAAACTATATCTTGATTTAGGATATAAAATTTATGACTCTACTTTACTTGGTAAAAATAGTGTAATTATTAAGAATATTGAGCTTGGTGATGAAATAGAAGATGAAAACATCACTAAATTACCACTAGGTTTTGCGATTGCTTTACTTGAAGATAGTGAAGGAATCATTGATATAGATATGCCCGTTGAGGGTGATTTAGATAACCCAGATTTTAAATATGGAGCATTAGTATTAAAAACATTTGGTCGATTAATCTTAAAAGCTGTGACATCTCCTTTTACATTTTTAGGCTCTTTACTTGGTATAAATGGAGATGAATTAAGATATACAGAGTTTGAAGCTGGTGAATTTAAAGTTTTACCACCACAAAAAGAAAAACTTGACAATATTATAAAAATACTTACAAAAAAACCAAAACTCTCACTTGGAATCACTGGTGGTTATAATACTCAAAAAGATACAGAAGCAATTCAATCAAATAAATTAAGAGATCTCATTCTACAAAAAAGTGCTAATAAAGGTGTCGTAATTGCTAGTATACTTGAAGATATATATACTACTCATGCAGGTAAAGATATTGCAAAAGCTCTTAAAACAAAAATGCTTAAAGAGCATAAAAAAGAAGAAGTATTTAATATAAAATATCAAAAAAAGCTAATGAAAATATGTAAAGACATTCAAAAAGTCACATCTAAAGAACTTGTTGATTTAGCTGATAAAAGAGCAAGTATGATTCAGGAATATCTTGTTTTAACAAAAAATATAAATACTTCAAGAATTATATTACATAAAGTTCAAGAAGTAGATAGTGAAAAACTTATAGAAACAGAGTTAGAAATAGAGGTTAAATAATACTTTATAGTTTTATTTAAAAAATCCGATATTAAGGCTGTACACACGGCTGTTTCATGCTAAAAGGTTACAAAGTTTTTTAATATCTCCTCCAATCATACGAATAGCTTGAGGAAAGTTTATATAATTTTCTCGTCTTAGTACATTCATGGCTATATTTCTTATTATTGAAAAGTTAGTTGGAG
>JAFLJV010000012.1 GCA_022712845.1 Sulfurimonas sp.
TCTCTTTTAAACACGGAACAGAGATGATTGATAAACTAAATAAGATAAGTGAACTTGGTTGCCGTTTGTCAATTGATGATTTTGGTACAGAGGGATCAAATTTTAGTCGTTTAATGGACTTGAATGTTGACTATATTAAGATAGATGGTAGGTTTATTAAGAATATCGCAAATGATGAGCGAAGTATTAAGATAACCAAAGCGATAGTGACTTTTGCTAAAAGTATAAACTGTTTAACTATTGCGGAGCATGTCCATACTGAAGCTGTACAGGATAAGGTCAAAGAGATAGGGATTGATTTTTCTCAAGGTTATTGGATATCAAAACCACAAAAAGGGGTGTATCATGAGTAAAACTAAAAGAACTCTTTTTCATCTCAGTATGGTTATGCTCAGCTTAGTTACTACAGTTTTAGTTACTACACTCTATATACTTTATGTTAAAGAGATGAAACACCAACAACTCCGTTTAATGGAAACTTTGCAAGAGCATAGACATATAATAGAAGCCATAGGTCGTTTTGATGCTAAAAATTCTCAAGATGCTCATATAGGTGGGTCTGTAGCTGCAACACTTAGTCAGGTTATAGATGCGCATACCCAAAATATGAAAAAGCAAAATCATAGAGAGTTTCTTTTAGGTAAAAAAGTGGAAGATATAGTATGGCTTATTATAAATAATCATGATTTAGAAAATGGCTTAATCAAAAATTACAATGATATAGATTTTAAAAAAATAGTTACTACCCCTTTTAATTCCAATATTGCAATGCCTATGAAATTAGCACTACAAGGAAAAAAAGGGACTATAATAGAAAAAGACTATAAGGATGTACTAGTATTAGCCGCTTATTCTCCATTAAAAATAGGAGATGAACAGTTTGGTATAGTCGTTAAAATAAACATGAGTAAAATACGAGAACCATTTATAAATACTGCTTTTATTGTTATGATTGTATCTATTCTTTTGACAATACTCGCGAGAATAATTTTTAAAAAATTCTCATTCTCTATAATAAAAGAGTTAGAAAGACAAGAACAGCAACTTCGTTCTTTGATTCAAAATACTCCAGGGGGAACATTTCGTTATGATATTAAACATAGAAAAGTTCTTTTCATCAGTAATCAAATTGAGACCATAACAGGTTATAAGCTACAAGAGTATTATGACGATTTTGATACTTCTATGTATAGATTGGTTGGTATAAAAGAGTTGGAAAATAGAGATGAAGTTTTTAAAAATATTAAAGTCAATGATTATTATAAAATCCAATATCCAGCTATACGATTAGATGATAAGAAGATATGGATACGTGAGTATGGACAAAAAGTATTTGATTCTATAGAAAAATTAGAATATATAGATGGTGTTGTATTTGATATAACACAAGAAAAAATGATAAATGAAGAGTTAAACCAGCATGTAAATGATGCTATACAAGAGTTACGTGAAAAAGATGAAATACTTATCCGTAATGCTCGTTTAGCAGCTATGGGTGAGATGATAAGTATGATAGCCCACCAATGGCGTCAGCCTATATCTGGGATAGGGCTAATAGCTAACAATATGCTTCTTGACATAGAGATGGATAGTTTTGATACCAAAGAAGCAAAGGAAAATTTAGAACTTGTTGATTATCAAGTTCATTTTCTTTCTAAGACTATAGACGATTTTCGAAATTTTTTCAAACCTCAAAAAGACAAAATAGAATATGATGTAAAAGAGTTAATAGATGATACAATGCAGATAATAGGCAAGAGTCTTGAGAACAATAATATTGAAGTAGTGTTACAATTAGAAAACACAAAAAGAATAAAAATATTTAAAAATGAGATGATACAGGTAGTTTTAAATATTATTAAAAATGCACAGGATATTTTTAATGAAGATGGGATAAAAGATGCAAAACTTTTAATTAAAAGTTATAATACTGATGATGGTGTGCTTATTGCTATAGAAGATAATGCAGGAGGTGCACCTTCAGAGATTATAGATAAATTATTTGAGCCTTATTTTAGTACAAAAAATAAAAAAACAGGTACTGGCTTAGGTCTGTATATGTCTAAAATGATTGTAGAGGGTCATCATAAAGGGAAAATTAAAATTTTTAATATTAATGAAGGAATGAGATGCGAGATTCTAATTTAGACACTATTTTAAAGAGATTAATATGCAAGTAGATATTGTCAAGTTAAAAGAGTATGCTCAAAAGTGTAAGATACTCTATGTTGAAGATGATGATTTAGTCCGTGATCAAACATATAAATTTTTAAGACGTTTTTTTGAAAAAGTAGATGTAGCAGAAGATGGCGAAAAGGGATTTGAAAAATATAAAGCTAATCTCTATGATATTGTTATAACTGACATTAATATGCCTATTATGAATGGGATAGAGATGATTAAGAAGATACATGAAATATTTCTTGAACAGATTATAATGGTGACATCTGCTTATAATGATTCTGAGAACCTTATAGAGATGATAAATAATGGGGTTATGTACTTTATTGTTAAACCATTTAACAATAAACAATTTTTACTTGCCTTACAAAAAGCTACTAATGAAGTTCATTATAGAGAATTAGATATATTAATTTTAGAAAAGGCAAAGGAATCTCAAAAAACTATAGACCTTATTCATAACGGTATTCTTATAATTAAAGATGGGATTATTACTACTGCAAATAAGGCTTTTTTAGAGATTGCAGGATTTGAGAATTTTGCAACACTACAACTTGAAATGCCAGAAATAGGAGTTTTATTCCAGACAAATGAACATAGCATAAGTGCATTAGATAATGTTAAGTTTCTTAAACAACTAGAAAGTAGTTCTGAAATACAAAGAGAAGTATATAT
>JAFLJV010000013.1 GCA_022712845.1 Sulfurimonas sp.
ATTAACTATTAAAACTTTGAGACTATATATTTTTTATAAATTATATATGTAATGATTAACCATGAAATAATAACAACAGGAATAGTAAAAGGGGTTAATGCACCACTTAATCCTAAGGCAATGGAGTGATAAATCAACACAGTTAAAAAGATAAAAAGATAAACTTTTCCTTTTTGGTGTCTAACATGCATTATCCCAATACTAGCTACTAAGAATAGACTTAAAATAGGAAAAAGGCTAAGTAAAATATCTGTCATTAACATTCTGTTTTTTTTCTTAGATGCTGTTTTAGAAAACCAATATTCAGTTGGTGTTTCATATTTAATCAAAGAGGTTTGCATAGTATCATTTATAAACATAACTTCAAAATCTATTTGTGTAAATTTTTCTTTAGAATAGCTATATCCCTCTCCTGAAGTGAGTTTAAGTCTTAAAACACCAGCATTATTTATTATTTCGGCTTTTTTTGCACCAATTAGTACTTCTTCTTCTTGATTTTTATTAAATAAAATAACATCAGAATAAGTTTCATCAGAATTTTCAACTCCTATATATAGCAACCATTCCCCAAATCTATGTCCAAATTCAGAGGCAGATAAATTAAATTTTGCTTCACTCTTTTTGTAAGATATAAAATTTTTAGAGAGAACTTTAGCATGTGGAAATAATACAAAAAAATTAAACATAAGTATGATAGATAAAAATAAGGCAGGTTTAAACATAGTTTTTAATATCTCTATTGGTTTAATTCCAAGTGCAAATAGTACAACGATTTCATTGTCATTTGATAATTTAAATAGTGTTAAAGTTGCTGCTATAAAGAATGAAAGAGGTAAGGTATAAAAAAGAAGTTCTGGAATTATAAAGAAAAATAGTTTAGCCATCTCCCAAATTGAGAGTTGTATAATTGCTGTATAGGTAGCTAATTTTATAAGAAAAACTATAGAAGCTATAGAAAAAAGTGGTAAAAATATTGATAAGAATATAACGGAGAGAGATTCTCTTACATACCTTTGTAATATATTCATTAGTATAAGGCTTCTATATAAGTTAAAATTTGAGAATCAAATATATATACTATAAATGTAGCGATTGCTAAGAAAGGAACAAAAGGGATGGTAATTGGTTCTTTTGATCTTGAGGTTAAAATTAGCATAATAGGGAGTGCTAAAATAGCTGATAAAAATATAGCCCCTAGAGCGAGTTTTACCCCTAAAAGAGCACCCATAGTAGCAGCTACCATTATATCACCTTCTCCCATCGCTTCTATAAATGGGTAAGTATGATAATTTTTAGTCCATGGTGTTATAGTTTTATTTGCATATCTGCGTGCTGAGGATGTTAAATAGTATGATAGTGAGAATCTAAGTAATGTAAATCCACCTGCAAAAAGTATAGCATTTTGAAAGTTTGTAAAAATACTTTCAATATTCCAAGCACCAATAATTGCAAAAAATATTGCTAAAAGATTAAGAGAATCTGGAACCATTTTGTATTTTAAATCAATAACTGAGAGACAAAGAAGCATGAAAAAGCTAAGAGTTATAAAAATAATAGGATAAGAAAAACCAAATTTATAAATAAGAGTTAAAAATAATAAACCTGAAAGCAGTTCAATTAAAGGATATTGTATTGAAATTTTAGAGTTACAAAAAGAGCATTTTCCTTTTAAAAATAACCATGATAATATTGGTATATTATGCCAAGGTTTTAGTTTGTTTTTGCAGTTTGTACAATGAGAACCATTAAAAATTACACTTTCATCTTTTGGAATACGAAAAATTATTACATTTAAAAATGAGCCAACAGCAACACCAAATATAAATGCCATACTAAGTTCAATCATTTGATTCCTCCAAATCGTCTTTCAATCTTTTTAAACTCTTTTAAAATCTTTTCTAAATTTCCCACTTTAAAATCTGGCCAAAGAGTATCAATGAAAAATAACTCTGCATAAGCAACTTGCCAAAGCAAAAAATTGGATAATCTGTGATCTCCACCTGTTCTTATAAGTAAATCTACACTATGTTTACTGTCAAGTGCATTTGATAACATAACCTCTGTTATATCATCATTGCAATTACGTATCTTATTTACAGCTCTAAGTATCTCATCTTGTGCACCATAATTAAGAGCAAGAGCTTGAACTAAACCATCACAATGAGCAGTTTTTTCTTGTATAGTTTTTATAGTTTTTTGTAAAGATTTTGAAAATGCTCTTAAATCACCAATAGGTTCAAAACGAATGTTATTTTTAATATATGTATCTAATTCATTTTTTAGATATTTCTCTAAAAGTTTCATTAGAAATTCAACTTCTAGTCTAGGTCTTTTCCAGTTTTCGGTTGAAAATGCATAAAGTGTTAATCTTTCTATATCTTTTGCATTTGAGCAAAATGTTGTTATCTCTTTAACTACTTTTGCACCAGCTTCATGCCCCTTAACTCTTTTTTTTCCTTTAAGTTCAGCCCAACGACCATTTCCATCCATAATAATTGCTATATGTCTTGCTCTATTCATATACTTATATCCAATATAGAGTTAATATTTGTATTATAAAGAGGCTTAATTTCACCAACAACAGATATATCAACTTTATAAGATATATTTTTTATATCACGCTGTAAAAATTGTTTAGTTTTTTCAAATGCAACGTTTAAATTTATATATACATTTGAGTTATTAAAAAGTAATATACCAGATATTGGTCCTAAAAATTCAAGTGCTGCATAAAAATCTATTTGAGTCTTTTTTGATTTCTTATTGTACCTTTTTTTAAATTGTAAAATAGAAAAATAATTATGATAATTTATAGGAATTGTCATAGTTTGATTTTGAAGAGATAATAACAGTGTTGAATTACTTGTAAATTCCTCTTTTGATGTTGAATTTACTAAATTTTGTAATAAATCTTGTTTTAGCATATTTTGTGGTTTTTTAGAGCTTAAAATGGTTTGTAAATCTTTTAATGAGAACTCAATAGAAGAGTTTTGTAAATTTTTAAGGAGTAAAGGTTGTCTTAAAAGCTGTGATAATTTTGGTATAGAATCTTTTAAATTCGTCATCTGCGCCCAGTACTTTGCACCTTCGCTTAGAGGTTTCTCACTTTGTGCGGTTATTGTTTTATTATCTAATAATATTGTATATTTTGAGTTACCTAAAGATTTTAAAATATCAATAGTTGCCAGTTTTATAGCTGCTTTTGCCTCATTTGGGTTAGTAGTAAGAAGTTTTACTAAAGAGCCTAACTGCGATATATTCATAAGCTCTTTGCATGCTCTAAAATATGAAAAGATACACTTAGCTTATCTGACTTTGGAATTGATTCTATTTTATCAGGAAGAATAAATTCTATCTTATTTGTATCTGTGCCAAAACTTGAAGAGTCTTTTAACACATTTGAACAAACTGCATCTACATCTTTGTTGTCTATCATCTTTGAAGCATTTGTTATTGCATTTTTTTCATCCATTTCTACTTTAAATCCAATAGTTGTAATATCTGTTTTATCAATTTGATTTAATATATCGATATTTTGTTTTAGTTTTAAATCCCATATATCACCAAGAGTCTCTTTTTTTAATTTTCCATCTTGTGCATATGCTGGTATATAATCACTAACTGCTGCTGCCATAAAAAGGTATGGTTTTTTTTGAATTAGATGAATTTGTTCATCTCTCATAAGAGTAGCTTTAGAGAGTTTCCCTTTTTTAGCAACTCTTATAGAATCGGTTAAATATTCAAGCATCTCACTTGAACTTTCTACATCAATCGTATATAAGTCTTCTGGTAAATCGGCGTCAAATTTTGTAGAGATTAGATTTACATCCGCACCCTTGCAATAAAGGGCAGTAGCTAAAGATGAGGCCATCTTTCCACTTGAGTAGTTAGATAAATAACGCACATCATCTATTTTCTCAATTGTACCACCACCAGTAACTATAACTCTTCTATCTTCCCAAAACTCATCTTTTAAAAGTTTTTTTGCAGAGTGCCAAAATATATTTAGTGGTTCAGCCATAGCACCATCACCCGTTGTTTTACAAGCTAACTCTTTTGTTTGTGTATCTATCACTTCATAGTTTGCAATTGCTAACATTTTAAGATTTGCTTTTGTTAAAGGATTTTCTAGCATATTTGTATTTGCAGATGGTGCAATAAGTTTTATGCCTGGATAAGCCAAAGCAGTTTGAAGTAGTATATTATCAGCTATTGCATTTGCTAGTTTTGCTATAGTATTTACAGTAGCAGGAGCTATGAGAAATAGATCTGCCCATTCCCCAACTTTAATATGATTATGAGTATTTGCCCAAGATTCAGTTGTAGTATCAAGTACGTTATTACTAGATAGTGTTTCAAAAGTAAGTGGGGTAACAAATTTTTTAGCAGATTCACTCATTATAACTTTTACCTCTGCTCCAGCTTTAACAAATAGTCTGATTAATTCTAGTGATTTATAAATGGCAATTGAACCAGTAACAGCTAAAAGTATTTTTTTATTTTTTAGTAAATCTGATGGAATAAGCATTTTAAACCTTATAATATTTGTAGTATTTTATCATAAAAGGCTTAATAGAGTTAAGTTATTTATGATCTTTGACTTATACCAGTAGTCTACCATTTGACATAATTATTGAATTTTTATTTGTTTTTTTAATCTCTTTCATTCGACTTTGAAGCATGTCAAGAACTTCATTAATATCTTGAGTATCTAATATTTGAGTTATAGTAATTGAGCAAGAAAGATGGGAATTTGAACCAAATGGTGCTTTAGCAATATTATCTCTAATGGTACACGCAATTTTATTAAGCTCATCCTCATTAATATGTTGAAAAAGTACCATAAATTCATCACCATTCCAGTGTGATAATATGTCTTTAGTACGGATAGATCTTTTTATAATCATAGAAATTTTTTTTATTGTTATATCTAGTGTATTTATTCCATTGATTTTAATAAAATTATTAAAATTATCAATATCAATATATATTAAGGAAAAGATACCTTTTTTTTGCACATTAAGGTTTTGTAGTTTTGTTTTAATTATAGATGTCATATGCATTTTATTTGAAGTTTTTGTTAAAGAATCTGTAGAAAGAATTTCTGCAAGTTTAGATATTTTTTCAGTAAGCATATTTTGCAGTGTAATGTTTTTTAACTCTTTTTTAACTCTTGCTAAAAGTTCTTGAGCAATAAAAGGTTTAATAATATAATCACATGCACCAAGCTCAAAAAGGTTATTTATTACATCAGGTTTATCCAATGCTGTATGAAATATAACTGGGATATCTTTAGTAGATTTGCTTTTTTTAAGATGTTTTATGGTCTCTTGACCATCCATTACAGGCATCTTTACATCAAGAATTATAAGATCTGGTTTGTTTTTTTCAATAGCTATAAGTGCATCTTTACCATTTAAGGAACTTTCAATCTTGTATCCATTTTCTTCTAAAAGCATTTTTAGTGATTCAATAACTAAATTAGAATCATCAACTATATGGATAGTATGTTTTTTAGTATCTGATGTGTCTATTTGTTTTGTTGATATCATTGTAACTCCAGTTTATAGTAATAATCTATCATCAGGTAAAACTATAGAATTAATATTGGTATTTTTAGCATTTTTTATTTTAGTTTGAATATTTTCAAGAATTTGATTAAAAGTTGTATGACCTGTGATTGCATTATTTATCCTATAAAGATACAATTTATTACATTTTATTTTTATCTATATTAATTCCACCATATTCTAGTGTATAAATCAAGTCAGTTGTATCTAATTTATCAAAATTTTCCATCATAACTTTTTTTAAGTAAACTTTTTCTGCTTCTTCTGCTCTGAGTAAACTACCAGCAAATATTCCCTTTTTATTTAAAACAAGAGCTGTAATATTAGCATCCATTTTAATATGGTTCATCAATTCTTTAATATCTGTTTCAAATATAGAGCTAATCATTGAAAACATTCCAGCTAAATAAGCTTTGTCTTTATTTTCAAAAACAGCTTCAGCTTCCATTCTCTCAGCTCTTTTAATAGCCATCTCAAGTATAGTTTGAGAAGCTGGATTTTGAGAAACTTCAGAATATAAATATACCAATAACCATCTAAGTAGTTTATCTCTCCCCATTAGAGTAATAACTTGAGTTAATGACTCTATTTTTACATTGAAACTTTTAGAATTATTAAAAAATTGAACAAGTTTAAAAGATAAATCTGGTTGTTTTTTGATAAAAAATTCTAACTGTTCAGTAGTATTATTATCTTTTATAATTTTAATTAATTGAATTATTATAAATTGTGCAGGTTCTTTTGAACCAATAATTTCAATTACTTCAGGTTTATCTAAATAGTAACCTTGAAAATAATCAAAACCCATCGCTTTGTATTTATTATAATCCTCTTTTGACTCAATATTTTGAGCCAAAAGTTTTACTCTAGTGCCTTTAAATTTTTGCATAACTTTTTCTAAGTTTTCAGGTTGAGAAAGAGCAATATCCATTTTTATAATATCTATATAATTAAATAATCTACTAAATTTTTTAATCATCTGTGCACTTGAGTCAAAATGTTCAAGTGAGAGTTTAAAACCTCTTTTTCTATATTGTATAATTTTTGAAATAACTTTTTCAGTTAAATTGATATCTTCTAATATATTTAAAATAAATCTATCTTTATCTAAAACATCCAAAATACCTTTTAATAAATTACCTTCATCTACATTGATAAGAGCCATGGTATTTCTACCTAATAGTTTATCTAGCTCTTTACTAGATATAGAGCTCATTATTAGTTGAGAAGTTTCTCTAATGCTATTTGATAAACCAGTTTCTTGATTTTGAGCATCTTGAAAAATGAGTTCATAAGCAAATACTTTATTTTTATTGTTAAGTATTTTTTGTTTGGAGATATTAATTATATTCATTATTTTATATCCTCTTATTGTAACAATTATACACTCTTTAAATTAAGTAAACTTTTGATTATTTTTTTAATATTTTTATAACTTCATCAACAGGCATGGGTTTTGCAAGTAGATAACCTTGAATATTTGAACATCCACATGAGAGTAAAAAATCTTTTTGTTCATTTGTTTCAACACCCTCAGCAATAACACCAAGTTTTAAACTTTTTGACATCACGATTATTGCTTTTACAATCTCTGAATCTTCATCATCATCTGGTAAACCACAAATAAATGATTTGTCAATTTTTAACTTATCAACAGGCAAACGTTTAAGATAAGCTAGTGAAGAATATCCAGTTCCAAAATCATCAATTGCAAGTTTAATCCCCATGTCACTTATCTCTTTAAGTATTCCAATAGCATGTTTTGGATCACTCAAAACTTGACTCTCTGTAACTTCGAGTTCTATAT
>JAFLJV010000014.1 GCA_022712845.1 Sulfurimonas sp.
CATCTAAACCACAAAATGCGAAATGGAAATATATAGAACCTGTTCAAAAAGAGGTTTATATAAATAGATTTGAAATAACAATAATAGAACCTGAAATTGAGCAAGTTATTATAAAAAGAGTTGAATTAGAGTTTGATTTTTTTAACATGATAAGTAAAGCAAAAAAAATAAAAAAAGATATATACTTAGCTAAATTTAATAATTCTGAATTTACTATTATTTTATTTAAAAAAATGATTAAATCAATAATGTATATAGATGAATTTGAAAATAATGTAGAGATAGTTTTTAAAAATCAAAAACAAAATAATAAAATAGATTTAAACATATTTATCCCTGTTTTTCCACTTTATTATGACATTATAAGGGATTAGAACAATCAATTTCTTTTTCCTTATATTTGTCTCTTATAGATATAAACATATTAATATTTTTTAAAAATATATCTACTAATTTTGAATCAAAATGTTTACCTTTTTCTTCTTTTAGGTAAATTAATATATCATCTAGCTTCCATGCAAGTTTATAGCACCTGTCACTACCTAGAGCATCAAAAACATCTGCTAATGCTGTAATCCTCCCGATCAATGGTATCTCTTCACCAACTAAGCCTTTTGGATATCCACTTCCATCATATTTTTCATGATGAGTTAATGAAATAATTGAAGCAACTTTTAACATTTTTCTGTTTGATTTTTTAAGCATTTCATAACCAAGTTCTGCATGAGTTTGCATAATAGCCCATTCGTTTATAGTTAATTTACCTGGTTTATTTAGTATGTGATCTGGTATTGCAATTTTTCCAATATCATGCATAGGGCTAGCCATTTTTAATAATTCAGCTTCATCCTCTTTTGCTCCATATAGGATATAAAGTAGTTTTGAATACTCAGCGACTCTTTTTACATGATTTCCAGTCTCTAAGCTTCTTGTCTCACTTATAGTACCCATTGTATAAAGAACATCTTTTTGTGTGTCTATAATTTCTTGTTCTAATTTTTTAGATTCAGATATATCTGTAATAGTACCAACCATTATTAGTGGTTTGCCAACACTACTATATTTAATGACTTCAGCACTAGAGCGAACATACATTTTAGTGTTATCAAAAAGTAATATGCGATATTCAAAAAACACCATCCCTTTTGTAGCTATTGCTTTACTCATACTATCCTCAACTATACCTACATCATCAGGATGAACAAAAATCATAAATGCTTCTAGTGATGGTTTAAATTTTTCTTTATCTTGTTGCAGAAGTTTATAGTGTTCATCTGACCAAAAAAGTATTTTATCCTCTATAAAATACTCATAACTACCAGATCTAGTATTTACTTGTGCTCTATTAAGTGTTTTACCAAATTCGATTAATTCACGTAGAGTCATAAAAGATAAAAATATAATTATTATCACTATAATAAGGATTAGAGCTTGGACTATAAGCTCATTTGATAACTCAGAATTTGCTTTGTTAATTAATTTATGTAAATCATATGCTACTTTATCCTCAATATGTTTTAATTGATTAATTCTTTTTGTAGAAGATTTAAACCAGTTAGACTGAGAATTAAATAAACTTTTAGATAAGATTTTTAATGCTAACAACGCTGGTGCATCATTAACAGTGACCTCCTTGTCAAATTCAGAGATATTTTTATTAGATAAACGTAATTGAGTTACTTTTGATACATTTTGCATATATTTTGTAAATGTTTTTTTTATTATATTTAATTGCTCTAATTCTTGAGAAGTAATATTTTCAATAGATTTATATTCTTTAATTAATTCCATTAATTGAGTATATTTTACTCTAATATCCTCAGGAAGATTTTTTGACCCACGTATAATATAATTTTTAAAATAGTGAATTAAACCACCATATCCTGAAATTTCTTTCATTTGAAATAAAATATTATTTTTAATATTTTTTGTATATATAATATTTCTTTCATTTGTGATTTTTTTAAAAATATCTGATTGTAATTTTTCTGATAGTAAGTCAGAATATTTTTGCTGAGCTGTATTTAAGAAGTGTTTAATATGAATATTTTGAGCAGAAACTAAAGTTGTAAAAAAATGAAAATCATTATTTGATAAATTACTTTCTCCTAGTACTTTGCTGATTAAAGCTCTTTCTATCCCAGCTTTTTCTTTTATTTTCATTAAAATAATATATGATTGGATTAATGGTGTTATATCACCATTATAATTAATTATAATAATTTGTTCATCTAGTTCTAAAAGTAGATTTATATTATTTGTAAAATAAGTCATTATCTCTGGTACTTTTATTTTATAAGAATTTACTTTTGTTCTATATAAACTTATAGTATCTATAGAATTAATAATTTTTTTGTTATATTTAATAAAGTTTGTTTCAGATTTGGATTTATAAATATAGTAGTTAAAGTTTTCTAAAAAAACTTTAAATTCTTTTATCTTTTTATCTGTATAATATCTTTGAGTTTTAAGTTCATTATAAAATGACATACCTTTTGAAGCTATAAATCCACTGCTATATCCTCTTTCTCTCTGTAATTCATGAATTAAAGCGCTAGAGACAATAGAAAATTTCATATATTCACTTACTTTATTAAGTTCACGTTTTTCTTCTAGTTTATTAAAGCTAGAGTAAACAGAAAAAGTTAATAAAACCACTAATGGAAGTATCAGTATTTTTGGTATATGATTTTTTAATCGTATTATTTTCATATTTTAATTACATCAATTAACAGTAATATAAAAACATAATTTATTTTTATATTACTATAAATAACATTTCCTTTTTATAACCAAACAAAACTTTTTAACATAGTATTAAAAACAGCGTATATGTATGGATATAACACTGTTTCAGGATAATTTTATTATAAAAAAAATATAAGAATGCTTAAAGTAAGTTTTTTTGTATCTCATTGAAAAATATAGAAGGTTTTAGAGCTTAACCAAAAGTAATTTAGTTACTTTTGGCATAGCTTTTAAAGTTTGACAAAAAGTAATTTAGTTACTTTTTGCACTGCTTTTTAAAGCTTGTAATCTTTTATAAGGTTAAAGTTAAGATATTTATATATCATATCTTCTTTACCAACGATTTTTTTAGTTTTTTCTATATATTCAGCTGCAGTTGGTAGACGACCTAACATCGAACATACTGCTGCAAGTTCTGCAGAACCAAGGTAAACTTGAGCATCTTTACCTAAACGGTTATCAAAGTTACGAGTTGATGTTGAGAATACTATCGCACCATCCCCAACACGTGCTTGGTTACCCATACATAAAGAACAACCTGGAATCTCAGTACGAGCACCAGCTGCACCAAATACAGAATAGTAACCATCTTCAGTAAGTTGTTTTTCATCCATTTTTGTTGGAGGACAAACCCATAAACGAGTTGGAACAACACCCTCACCTCTTAGAACTTCACCAAGAGCACGATAGTGACCGATATTAGTCATACAAGAACCAACAAATACTTCATCAATATTAGAAGGTCTATCAGATGCTAAAATCTCAGTTAAAGTAGCAACATCATCTGGATCATTAGGACAAGCTAAAATTGGCTCAGTGATATCATTAAGGTTTATTTCAAATATTGCTGCATACTCTGCATCAGCATCTGGTTTCATAAGAGTTGGGTTAGCTAACCACTCTTTCATTTTATCAACACGACGTTGAATTGTACGAGAATCAGAGTAACCTTGCTCAATCATTTGCTCTAAAAGAGTTACATTTGATTTTAGGTACTCAATAATTGGCTCATTATTTAAAAGAACTGTACATGCAGCAGCTGAACGCTCAGCAGAAGCATCAGAAAGCTCAAATGCCTGCTCAGCTTTTAAATCAGGTAAACCCTCTATCTCTAAAATACGACCAGCAAAGATATTTTTCTTACCTTTTTTAGGAACAGTTAAAAGACCTCTTTTAATCGCTTGATGAGGGATAGCATTTACAAGGTCACGAAGAGTGATGCCTGGTTGCATCTCTCCTGAAAATCTTATAAGAACAGATTCAGGCATAGTTAAAGGCATAGAACCTGTAACACCAGCAAATGCAACAATTCCAGAACCACCAGGGAAAGAGATACCAAGAGGGAAACGAGTATGACTATCTGCCCCAGTACCAACAGTATCTGGAAGAACCATTCTGTTTAACCATGAGTGGATAACTCCATCACCAGGACGAAGAGCAACACCAGAACGGTTGGATATAAAATCAGGAAGTGTGTGGTGCATAGTTACATCAGATGGCTTTGGATATGCGGCTGTGTGACAAAAAGATTGCATTACTAAATCAGCATTAAAACCAAGTGCCGCAAGCTCTTTAATCTCATCACGAGTCATAGGACCAGTTGTATCTTGAGAACCAACAGTTGACATCTCAGGCTCAACATACATACCTGGACGAACACCAACTAGACCAGAAGCTTTACCAACCATTTTTTGAGCTAGAGTGAAACCTTTACCATTATCAGCTGGTTGCTCAGCTGTTAAGAAAGTATCAGCAGCACCCATACCAAGAACACCACGAGCTTTAGAAGTTAAACCACGACCAATGATAAGTGGAATACGGCCACCAGCACGAACCTCATCTGTAATAGTATTAGGGTTTAGTTTAAAAGTTGCTATACAAGCACCCTCTTTATGAGCCTCACCTTTGTACGGATAGATATCAATAACATCACCTGTATTCATGCTTGTAACATCAAGCTCTAATGGAAGTGCACCTGAGTCTTCAGAAGTTGCAAAGAAAATTGGAGCTATAGTTTGACCAAGAACAACACCACCTGTACGCTTATTGGGAACGCCTGAGATATCATTACCCATGTGCCATTGAACAGAGTTAATTCCTGATTTTCTTGAGCTTCCTGTACCTACAACATCACCAACATAAGCAATAGTGTTACCTTTTTTCTTAAGCTCAGTAATTAAACCTAGTGGATCATCCATTTTAGCACCTAACATAGAGTTAGCATGAAGAGGAATATCTGAGCGAGTAAATGCTTCTGATGCTGGAGAAAGGTCATCAGTATTAGTTTCACCCTCTACTTTAAAAACAGTAATAGTGATTTTTTCAGCAAGCTCTGGCTTAGAAGTAAACCATTCAGCATTTGCCCATGATGTCATAACTTTAGTTGCAGCTGCATTTCCAGTTTTGTGAAGTTCTTCAACATCATTAAATGCATCATAAACAAGTAGTGTTTTAGATAAAGCAGTAATTGCTGCTTCTACAACAGTTGAATCTGAAGCTGAAAGTGCATCAATCATTGGTTTAACATTATAGCCACCAAGCATCATACCTAACATCTCAACTGCTTTTTGTGGAGCAATAGCAGATACTACAGCATCACCAGCTGCTACATCATTTAAAAATGCTGCTTTAACGTATGCTGCATCGTCAACACCAGGTGGTACACGATTTGTCAGTAAGTCCAATAATTCTTCTGTACAATCAGTTTTAATTAACTCTATTACCTCTGCTGTTTGTTCAGCTGAAAGTGGAAGAGGTGGAACACCAAGTGTTTCACGCTCTGCGATATGTGATTTATAATCTTGTAAAAATGCCATAGTAATTCCTATATATAAATTTAATAGGGGATTATACCTTAATATGTAAACTCAATATTAATAGTGTTACCATACTAAACACAAATATCAGACTTTTTATTTAATATGCTTAGTATGGTAACACTGTAGATTTTGAATACATATATAAATATGTTCATATCTAAGATATAATATATTTTATTATTTTTAAGGATATATTATGAAAGAATTTAGAACAGAAAGTGATTCATTTGGTAAGCTAGAAGTACCATCTGATAAATACTACGGTGCTCAATCTGCAAGATCTTTAATTAACTTTCCGATAGGGATAGAGATTATGCCAGAGCCACTTATTCGTGCTTTAGGTATAGTGAAACTATCAGCTGCGCAAGTAAATATGGATATAGGTATTCTTGATTCAAAAATTGCTAATGCTATCATAGAAGCTTCAAGTGAGGTTATGGATGGTAAGTTAAATGAACACTTTCCACTCTCTGTGTGGCAAACTGGCTCAGGTACACAAAGCAACATGAATACTAATGAAGTTGTTTCAAATCGTGCTATAGAGATACTTGGTGGAGTTATTGGCTCAAAAAAACCTGTTCATCCAAATGACCATTGTAATATGGGTCAATCATCAAACGATACTTTTCCAACAGCTATGCATATAGCAGCAGTTGAAGAGATTGTACATAAATTACTTCCTGCCCTAAAACATATGTATGACCAGTTAGATAAAAAATCTACTTCATTTAATCATCTTGTAAAAATTGGTAGAACTCATACTCAAGATGCTACGCCAATCACACTAGGACAAGAGTTCTCTGGATATAAAGCTCAAATGAGTAATGCTGTGCGTAGAGTTGAGACTATCTTACCTGCCCTATATCAACTAGCCCAAGGTGGTACAGCAGTTGGAACAGGGATAAATACTACAAAAGGTTTTGATGTTAAGTTTGCCATTCAAGTTGCAAAAATAACTAAACTTCCCTTTATAACAGCAGAAAATAAATTTGAGGCACTAGCAGCACATGACGCTATAGTTGAAGCAAGTGGTGCATTAAATACTATTGCAGTAAGTGTTATGAAAATAGCAAATGATATTAGATTTTTAGCTTCAGGTCCAAGATGTGGAATCGGTGAAATTTCTCTGCCTGAAAATGAACCAGGATCATCAATAATGCCAGGAAAAGTAAATCCAACTCAAAGTGAGGCACTGACAATGATATCTGCACAAATTATGGGTAACAATACAACTATATCAATAGCTGGTTCAAACGGTCATTTTGAACTTAATGTATTTAAGCCTGTTATGATTTATAATCTTCTTCAGTCTATCCGTTTACTTGCAGATGGATGTAATTCTTTTACTGACAGATGCATAGTTGGAATTACGGCAAATGAGGATAGAATAAATAAACTAAGAGATGACTCACTTATGCTTGTAACTGCTCTTAATCCACATATAGGCTATGATAATGCAACAAAAATCGCTAAAAAAGCTCACAAAGATGGCTCAACACTTTTAGAAGCGGCTCTTTCACTTAAACTTTTAACAGAAGCACAATTTAAAGAGTGGGTAGTTCCACAAAATATGATAGGACCAAAATAAAAACACCTATAAATAGCTAGAAGCTACAAATTTCTTGATTGTAGCTCTATATCTACAGTATCTCTATCTTTTCCTCTATAGTTAGCTTTGAGCCATAAAAGGTATGAGTCTGAAATTTTATTGTAACTCATACCTTTATACTTTCCAAACTCTATTTTTGCATCTGTTTTTCTAACTACTATTTTTTCTTCACACATAGCATCAATGGAACTATGCTTAAGAAGTGAAGTAAATTCATCAAATTCTAATTTTTTCTGAATAACAAAAGAGTATGTTTCAAAATCAAAAATACCATTTCTGGCACTTACAAAAATTTCTATGGCTTGAATTTGTTCAACTGAGAGTTTTTCTAAGTTTTCTATATGTACGCTAAAAGAGTTTTGATACCTTTTAAAAATAAAGTGTGCTTTATTCATTATAGTATCTCACGAATCCCTTTAACATTAGGAGCAGAGAGAACACCCTCTCCCTCTAGTTGTTCTATAAGCCTAGCAGAGCGGTTATAGCCGATTTGTAGTTTTCTTTGTAGATATGAGATAGAAGTTTTTCTATCATTTAAAATGATATTTTTTGCATCGAGGTAGAGTAAATCTAATTCTTCATAACTCTCACTCGCAGAGCTGCTTACTTCATTTTCTTCCACTAAGAAGCTTTTATCGTAGTTTGGTTCTCTTTGAGATTTTATAAACTCTACTATTCTTTCTATTTCTGCTTCTGTACTCCATGGGGCGTGGAGTCTAACAAGCCCAGTAGAGCCAGGAGGAGTGAAAAGCATATCACCTTTACCTAGTAATGATTCAGCACCCATTTGGTCTAGGATGATTTTAGAATCAATTTTTTGCCCTACTCTGTATGATATACGAGATGGTAAATTTGCTTTTATAAGCCCTGTTACAACATCTACAGATGGTCTTTGTGTAGCTACTATTAGATGTATTCCAGAAGCTCTTGCCATTTGTGCAAGTCTTGCAATGGAATGTTCAACATCTTTTCCGCTTGTCATCATTAAGTCAGCTAACTCATCTATGATTACAACTATATAAGGAAAATGTTCTCCACCCTCTTTTTTAACTTTTTCATTATAGTTTTCTATATTTTTAGTTCTTGTCTCACTCATAAGCTCATAACGACGCTCCATCTCTGAAACCATATTGTTTAGAGCTACTATTGCTTGTTTTGCTTTTGTTATAACTGGAGTTAAGAGATGAGGAATGTCATTATAGATTGAAAACTCAAGCATTTTAGGGTCTATCATAAGTAGTCTAAGTTGATCTGGGGAATTTTTATATAAAAGTGAGAGTATCATAGAATTTATTCCTACACTTTTACCACTTCCTGTTGTTCCAGCTATTAACAAGTGAGGAAGCTTTTTAAGATCAGTAATGAAAGGTTTTCCAACTATATCTTTACCAAGAGCAATAGTAAGTGGAGATGATGACTCTTTAAAAAGTTTGCTATCAAGTAGTTCTCTTAAATAAATTGTATCTACTGTTTGATTTGGTATCTCAATGCCAACTACATCTTTTCCAGGTATTGGAGCTTGTATACGAATAGTTTCAGCTGAGAGTGCCATTGCTAAATCATCTTGAAGATTTAGTATTTTGCTCACTTTAACATTTGCAGCAGGTTTAAACTCAAATGTAGAAACTACTGGACCAGCATAAGTTCTTACAACATCACCATCTATCTTAAAGTGAGCTAGTTTTTCTATAAGGTACTGTATCTTTTCATCAACCTCAGATTCATCTACATTATGAGTTTTAACACTTACTTTTTGTAAAAAATCAACACTTGGAAGTTTAAAATTTTTCGGTTTTTCAACTTTACCTTTTTCTATTGTTTCTAAAAGTTTTTTATTTTCTTCAAGCTCATCTACAATCAAAGCATTTTTTTGCTCTTTAATATCTTTTGCTAAATCTAAAAGATTATTTTGTTGTTTTTCTGAAGTTTTATTCTCTTTTTTTGTTTGTGATATTAAAGAGGGTTCTTCTCTTCTTAGATAACTTGGCTTATCTATCTCTTGTTCAAAATTTTCTTCTACTACGACAGAAGAAGGCGTAGAACTGTTCTCTTGTGTTTGTATCTTTTTAACAGTTTCTTTTGAAGAAAAAAGTTTTTTTAGATTTTGTAAAAATATGTCTACAATCTCATGAATACTTTTATCAACTATTATAACTATAGACACTAAAGTGATTATCAACCAAAATACCCAAAGTCCAAACAGTCCAATATATGGAGATAAAAAATCTACAAAATTACCAGCTACTGAACCTCTTAATTCATTTGACACTAAGATTGCTTGAGCTAGTAAAAAAGAGAAGAAAATTAAAAAGGAGCTAACAGATAGCTCAAATTTTCTTATATTTAAAACACTATTTTTATAAAAATAATATAAAGGAGTTAAAAAAATAAATATATATATATACGATAAATATCCAAAAAGTTCATGGTTGTATAAAGCAAAAGTGGTCCCATATTTTCCCATCAGAGCTGTATCACCTAGAATTGTGGCAAATCCTAAATAAATCAGTAAACCAAAAGCTATTATAAATATAGTATCTCTCAAACATAACTTCCTTATATGTGTTAATTAAAAAGAAGTATAGCTAAAACTATTCCACAAACAGTTTTTATAGATAGTTTACTAAACTCAACTGAGAAACTCTACCAACTGTTGATAACATTGCTTCATAATTTATATTTAGTTGAGTCAACCTTAAAGAAGCTTCAGCCAAATCTGTATCGATAACAGAAGACCTTAAGCTCATAGTACTTATTCTTAAAAGTTCTGTTCTCTCTATGGATGTATTTAAAGCATTTGATTGTGAACCAACTTGTGCATGTGCTCTTGATATATGATCTTGTAAATCATCTAACATTGCAAGTGCATTTTCAATACCAACATTTCTAACATCGCCGCTAGATCCATCAGGATATAGTTTATAGTTTTCAACTGCAGTTATAATGTCATCTAGATTTTCAAAAAAATTAGTTTTTGGGTCTCTTACTGTCAAACTATTGTTTGTATTAAAAGTCATTACTGATGCTGGATTAGAAAAATCACCACTATTTGAGTCATATAAAGCAATTCTTGCTGATGTATTTCCTGTACCTCTTTCTTCAAAAACTATCTTACCATCATGACTTAGGGATGTCTTACCCAAAAGCACAGAAGTATTAATAGCTGTATCGTATTCAGCTGGTGTACTAGGAGCAGAAGCTGGGAGGTTATCTGTAACAACCATATTTACAACATCCATCAATTGTCTATATGTCATATCATCCGCATCTATAGCAGTTCTTGGCGTATTAGCACCATATATACTATATGTAGAAGCACCCACTGTAAATGTAGAACCAGCAGTTGAAAAATTTATTTGTGCTGAGTATGCTACACCATTAATATCAACACCTTCTAAATTAAAAACTTTACCATTTAATGAACCAGCTGTAGCAACTTCTGATATCTTTGTTGAATTTGTAGCAAAAGCATTTGTTTCATTTACAATTTGTGAAATTGATGATGAAACCTTAATCCCATCCACATCAAATTGTGTTCTATCATATACTGTACCCTCTATGATATTGGTACCAGCTACACCACTCGCAGAATTTAAAGATGATTTTATAAACTCTTTTATATGTAAGTCTGGATTGGTCGCTGTAGATGTAGCAAGCATAATTTTATTAAAATCATTTTCACCAACACCTAAATCATCTATGCTAGTTACATTTGCAGCAGCTCCACCTGAAAAGTCAGTTGCTCCAACCATATGAAAATCAATCTTACTTGAACCTTTCATTTTATCCTCAATGACTATTTGACCATTTGGATTTAAACTAACATTTACAACATTTAAACCTGGAGAATTACCATAAAGATTACCTATCTGAGATAAAAGTGAGTCAACTGAATTATCATCACGCATACTTATCTGTTGCTCAAAAGAGTCACCATTACTTTTTGTTCCTCTTATATAGAAAAAATGCTTCAATGTAACATTATCAATAATATTATCAGTATCACCCATTAAGTCTCTAATAGTACTACTTGCAGTTATAGGACCGCTATCTGTATCACTTGCACTTTGTAATGCTGGATATTTCCCAATAAGATTTACTTGAGATACATTTGTTGTAATTTCTCTTCTAACAAGACTTTTTTCACCTAAAAAAAGGTCTTCTCCACTTATATTATACTGTTGTTTAGTTCTTGAACCTGTAAAAGCATTTAACGTAGTATCATTTCCTACATACTCTCCATCTGCTGCAATAGGTTTTACATCAACAGCAGAACCAGAAAATAGATATTGTCCATTAATAGATGTGTTTGCTAGATTTATAAAGTGGTCTTCTAAACTTCTTAACTCACTTGCTATCGAGTCAAGTGAAACATTACTGTTTGTTCCATTTGCTGCTTGAATAAGAAGAGTTCTTGTATTATTTATGGTTGTTTCAAACTCGTTTAGTACTACATCTGCCTGATTTGACATTTTATAAGCACTTTCACTACTCTTTTTTATCTGTTCAAGTACAACAATTTCATTATCAAGCTTCATAGTATCAGAGAATGTTATCACATCATCTTTTGCATATTGAATTTTTAAACCAGATGCTATTTGTTTGTTAACATCAAATAAATTTTTAGTTAGTAAAGCATTATTATCACCAAAAATATTTTTATAATACATGTTAGATGTAATTCTCATAATGCACCTCCTGATATTCTTAAAAATTATACTACATTATATGATTAGTAGCAATATAAGTTCCATTGTTACAATATCGGCAAAAAATTATTTACTTTTTACTTTCACTATATTTTAAGTAATAAAGCATTATCATTTCACTTCTTGCCAGAGTGGTGGAATGGTATACACGGCGGATTCAAAATCCGCTGCCTTCACAGGCTTAGGGGTTCAAATCCCCTCTCTGGTACCATAAATAAATTAAAAATAAAATACATGCTAGAATGATGAAAAAATTTAAGAGATAAAAATGTTAATAAAATATTTAATTTTAATTCTTCTATCTATAAGTCTATATGCAAATACCACCCTTAAAAACACTTACTATGTAGATTCTCGTATTATAAATCTCTCTATATTACTACCTATATCTGAAAATGACTCTAAAATTTTAACTATAGGAAAACATAAACACAGCAAGAGAGTAAAAGCAAAAGAGTTAATAAAAATACTAGAAAATCATGGTTTTAAAGAGTATAAGTTTAAAGGAAACTATATAAACTTTATACTTAAAAGCCCAATAGATACAACAAAAATTAAAGAAAATATCATACAGTACTACTACGAACAGTATGATGAGATAGATATTAAGGGTGTTTTTGTACAACCAAGATCATATATAGATAAATTACCTCAAGATTATGTTGTTAATTTTAGAAAAAAAGATTTTTTATCAAAAAGTGCGACTATAAACATTAAAACAAACAAAAATCAAAAGATTTTTTTTAATTATATTATTACAGCTTCATTACCAGTATACATAAGCAAAGAAAAAATCAGAAAAAGTGTTGAATTATCAGCTATGAATAGCACTAGAAAAAATATAACTTTAGATAAGTTTAGAGCAAAACCTATACAAAATATAGATGATAATTCTCTTCAAACAAAACGTCATATAAATAAAGGGAAAATCTTAACTATTAGAGATATAGAAACTCTTAGTGTAGTAAAAAGAAAATCTCTTATAGGTATAGATTTATATGATAACAACATAGTTATAACTTTTACTGCAAAAGCCTTAGAAGATGGAAAAATAGGTGATATTATAAAGGTTCAAAAAAAAGATGGAAAAAAAATAGAAGTTAAAGTTATTGGTAAAAATAGAGCAGAAATAAAATAAAATAATATTATATAATGTATTTTAATGATATACTTAATTAAAAAAGATAATTATGCTTGAGATTATAGTCGCATCTATATTTATTGCTACATTTTTAAATTTACTTCTTAAAAAAATTAAAATACCTATTATTATTGGCTATATAACTACTGGAACTATAATAGCATATATGTACGGCTTACATAGTGCAGCTAACTCTCATGAACTTAAAATTATCGCAGAGTTTGGTGTAGTTTTTTTAATGTTTACCATAGGGCTAGAGTTTTCAGTAAGACATCTTATAAAGATGAAAAAAGAAGTATTTGTTTTTGGTGCACTTCAAGTAACAATTACCGCATCTATTATTTCTTTATGTGCAGCTTATATATTTGATTTTGATAGTAAGAGTGCCATAATTATAGGTGCTGGTCTTGCTTTGTCTTCTACCGCCATAGTACTAAAACTTTTAAATGAAAGTGGAGACATAAACAAAGAATATGGTCGTAAAACATTAGGTATATTGCTTTTTCAAGATTTAGCGGTGATACCTATATTTTTAATGATTACTATTTTTTCCATCAAAGACACATCTACAACATCTTTACTTTTTGAAATCTTGATTGGTGGAGTATTACTTTTTTTAGCATTATGGATTATAGGAAAATATTTATTAGAACCATTTTTATATCATGTTTCAAAAACAAACTCAAATGAAATTTTTGTAGGCTCTGTTTTACTTTTAGTTTTTGGTGCATCATATTTAGCACATACTCTTGGATTTTCATACTCACTTGGAGCATTTGCAGCTGGCATGATGATAGCTGAGACACACTATAAACACCAAGTTGAAGCAGATTTAATTCCATTTAGAGATTTGCTCTTAGGTTTATTTTTTATAACAGTTGGTATGCAAATAGACTTCCATTTAATTCAAAACTATCTTCTAGCTATCACCCTACTATTATTTGCTCTGATACTACTCAAAGTGGGTATTATATATGTTATTTTAATTTTTTCAACTGTGAAAAGAGTAGCCTTAAAATCTGCTATTACTCTATTTCAATTAGGTGAATTTGGTCTTGTTGTTTTTGAACTAGCAAATGTAAACTCACTTATAGACTCTACAATTTCACAAATTTTGATAGTTACTATAGTTATATCTATGGTTTTAACACCTTTAATATTAAGAAACATCTCATCTATCGTGGATAAGTTTTTTTCAAATACAGATACAAAATCATCATCTGAACATTTAGAATGTATGCAATCAAACCATGTTGTCCTTATAGGTTATGGAAGACTTGGTAAAAATATAGCTAACTTACTTGAGAAACAAAACATGGATTATATAGCAATAGAGCAAAATATTGAAGAGGTAAAAAAAGCCCAAAAGCAAGGTAAACCTGTTATTTATGGTAATGCATCACAAAAAAATATTCTTACCGCCATGCATATTCAATCAGCTTCTACCGTTATTATATCACTTGGAAATAGTGAAAAAATGTATTTAATTTGTAGTGCTGTAAATAGTTTAACATCAAGTGCTAAAATCATTGTTAAAGTAAATATGCATGAAGAGAAAAAAGTTTTATCAGATTTAAACTTATCACATATTATTGTAGAAACAGAAGAGACTGCTAGAAGTATGTTTGAAGAGATTAAAAGTGTTTAATATACTAAATTAAAATAAAAAATTTTTCTATAATAACTTTTTAGATAAAATAATAAAATTAAAAAAAAACAATGCTAAAACATAGCGGAGAAAAAATGAAGTTAATTGTAGCTACAAGTGGAGCTAGTGGAGTAAATCTAGGTCTTAAGATGCTTAAACTACTTCCAAAAAAGATAGATAAACATTTTATAATGACAAAAAACTCTGAAGTGGTTTTAGAAAAAGAGATGAATACCACTTATCATAACAACGAAAATATTTCTGCAAGTATCTCTTCTGGCTCATTTGGTGGTGACGCTATGATTATTGCACCTTGTAGTATGAATACTTTAGCAAAAATAGCTTGTGGAATCTCTGATAATTTAGTTACAAGATGTGCAAGTGTAATGATAAAAGAGCATAAAAAACTAATCCTTGCTCCAAGAGAGATGCCATTTTCTGCTATAGCCTTAGAAAACATGCAAAAATTGGCAATACTAGGTGTAATTATCGCACCACCTGTTATGGCTTATTACTCTGAGCAAAATACTCTTGATGAAATGGAAAATTTTATTATAGGTAAGTGGTTTGATTTACTTAATATAGAAAATAGCTTATATAAAAGATGGGAATAATTACAATATATGAATAAAATTGCACTCTACCCTGGAACTTTTGACCCTATTACAAATGGGCATTACGATATCATAGAAAGAGCTTTAAGGCTTTTTGATGAAGTTATAGTTGCTGTAGCTATTTCAGAAGATAAAAAGCCTATGTTCACTTTGGAAGAACGAATTGAGATGACTCAAAAAGCTGTTAGTGATTTAAAAAATGTAAGAGTTGTTGGTTTTGACAACTTAACAGTTGAATTAGCAAAAACTCATGATGCAAGTATCATCATTAGAGGTCTTAGAGCCGTGAGTGATTTTGAATATGAACTACAACTTGGTTATTTAAACAACTCTTTAGATGATAGTATTGAAACTGTATACCTTATGCCTAAACTTAAACATGCTTTTATCAGCTCATCAATTGTTAGAAATCTTCTTAAGTTTAATGGAAAAACAAATCATTTACTTCCAAGTGAAGTTCAAAAAATCATAGGGGGTATGACTTCATGTACATTGCCATAGAAGGTATTGATACAGCTGGTAAAAGTACTCAAATTAGTAGTATCTCAAAGCACTATCCTGATGCAATTATTACAAAAGAGCCAGGAGCAACAGATATAGGTAAAGAGATACGTGAAATAGTTTTAAGTGCAAAAGCACAAAGTAAAAAAGCTGAATTTTTACTCTTTTTAGCAGATCGTGCTGAGCATATAAAAGAGGTGATTGAACCAAATATGGATAAAACAATTATTTCAGACAGAAGTGTTGTAAGTGGTGTTGCTTATGCTTTAATTCAAGGTGAGATAAGTGAGACAGCTATAGTTCATTTGAATAAATTTGCAACAGGTGGTATATATCCTCAAAAAGTTTTTTTGCTAGAACTAACAAAAAAGGAACTTGAGTTTAGGCTATCTCAAAAAGAATTAGATGGAATTGAGCTTAGAGGTGTTGAGTATCTTTTAGGAATACAAAATGCTATGATAAAAGCAGCAAACCTCCTAAAACTAGAACTAGTAACAATTGACGCGACAAAAAGTATAGAAGAAATAACAAAAAAAATATTAGATAATATGAAGGATATAAATGATTAAATCACTAAGAGGGATGAATGATATACTAAGTGAGGATTACGAAAAATTTACATATTTTATAAATATAGCTACCGATATAGCACAAAAATATGGTTTTCACTTTATAGAAACTCCCCTTTTAGAAGAAACAGCTCTCTTTAAACGTTCCGTTGGTGAATCAAGTGATATTATTGGAAAAGAGATGTATCAGTTTATAGATAAAGGTCAAAATGATGTTTGTCTTCGTCCTGAAGGAACCGCTGGTGTTGTTCGTGCATTTATACAAAAAAAATTAGATAAAGCTGGTGGCTTGCATAAGTATTTTTACCATGGTGCAATGTTCCGTTATGAAAGACCTCAAAAAGGTCGTCTAAGGCAATTTCATCAGTTTGGTGTTGAAAGTTTTGGTTCAGATAGTGTTTACGAAGATGCTACAATGATTATGATGGTAAGTGATATACTCAAAAAACTTGGCATTGATTATAGACTTCAACTAAACTCACTTGGTGATAATAATTGTATGCCCCAGTATCGTACTAAACTAATTAACTTTGTAAAAAAAGATGAAGATAAGATTTGTGAAGATTGTGTTAGAAGGCTAGATATAAATCCAATTAGAGTTCTTGATTGTAAAAATGAGAAGTGTCAAGAATTATATGCCGATGCACCAAAACTTTTACAAAATTTATGTAACTCTTGTAATGATGATTTTTCTACACTCAAAAAAAATTTAGATGACAATAATATAAAATATGAAATAGATACAAACTTAGTTCGTGGACTTGATTACTACTCAAAAACAGCATTTGAGTTTGTAAGTGACAACATAGGAAGCCAGAGTGCAATAGCTGGTGGTGGACGTTATGACAGACTTGTAGAATTTTTAGATGGAAAGCCTACTCCTGCTGTTGGTTTTGCTATGGGTATTGAAAGACTTATGGAACTTATTGATATGCCCTCTACATGTAGAGAGGGTTACTATATCGGTGCTATGGACGAAGAAGCAATTTCATTAGTTGTAAAAACAGCACAAAGTAAAAGAAAAACAAATAAAACAATCATAGACTATAAAGCTCGTAACCTCCAGAAACACTTAAAAGCAGCTGATAAAGTAAATGCAAAATTTTGTGCTGTAATTGGTTCAAATGAGATGAAAGATGGTACTATTTGGGTGAAAGACCTACAAAATAAAACAGAAGAGGTTATTTCTTTAGAGGAGTTCTAATTGAATACAAAAATTGAAAAAGAGGCATTTGAGTTAACAAATGTAGATTATTTATGGAATATATTTACTGAATTTTTTCATCTCTTTATTGTAATAGTTATTATTGGTGTAATATTTCTATTTATTTATGATAAGTATGTTCAAAGAAAGCATGCACTTTTAATCAACTATCCAGTTATAGGTCGTTTTAGATACTTTTTCGAAGCTCTTAGAGAGCCTATGCGTCAATATTTTTCAGAAGAAACTTTTTATGAGTCTAAAGATAAAGTAGACTGGGTTTACAAAGCTGCTAAAGATGTTCCAAATTATCAATCATTTTCG
>JAFLJV010000250.1 GCA_022712845.1 Sulfurimonas sp.
TACTAGCTGCTATCCCTTCAGTTATTTATGGTATGTGGGGACTTTTTTACTTTGTTCCTATCATTCGTGATACTTTTGGTGGCATAGGTATTAGTATGCTTACTGCTGGAATTGTTCTTAGTATTATGATTTTACCTTTTATGGCAGCTGTTACTCGTGATGCAATGAATACAACACCTGATATTTTAAAAGAATCTGCTTATGCTCTTGGTGGAACTAAGTGGGATGTTATTAAAGATATAGTTATTCCATATGCTAAAGCTGGAATCATTGGTTCGTTTATCTTAGCTCTTGGTCGTGCTATTGGGGAGACTATGGCAGTAACTTTTGTTATGGGTAATGTTCATAAAATTTCATTAGACTTGACAGCACCAGCAACTTCAATCCCAGTAACACTTGCAAATGAATTTAATGAAGCAGATACTGATCTTTATTACTCATCGCTGTTTGAGTTATCACTTCTACTACTTGTAATTAGTTTTACAATTATCTCTATTGCTAAATTTTACTTCTTACGTAGAAAAAGGATTGCATAATGACACATACTAGTAAGCGAATAATTACCAATAACATAATTATGGTTCTTTCAACTCTATCTGCTGTTATTGGTATTGGATTTTTATTTTGGATACTTGGTATACTTATTATAAATGGGATTGATGCACTAAGTTGGGCTATTTTCACAGAAGAAGGTGCACCTCCTGGCTACGAAGATAGTGGACTTAAACATGCACTTATAGGTCAACTCCTAATTGTTGGTATTGCTACTGTTGTTGGTGTACCATTAGGTGTATTAGCAGGAACTTATCTTAGTGAGTATGGACAAAAATCTAAACTAGCTGAAACTATTCGTGATATCTCAGATATTATGATGTCAGCTCCAAGTATTGTCATAGGTGCTTTTGTTTATGCGATAGTTGTAGTACCAATGGGTCACTTTAGTGGATGGGCTGGTTCAATAGCTTTAACTATAATAATGTTACCAATAATTCTAAGAACAACAGATGATATGCTCCAACTTGTTCCATCAACTCTTCGTGAGGCTGCTTTTGCTCTTGGTGCACCTAAATATAAAGTAATTACACAAGTAGTTTATCGTGGTGCAAAAGCTGGAATACTTACTGGAATACTACTTGGAGTTGCTCGCGTTGCAGGTGAAACTGCTCCACTTCTATTTACATCATTTAATGATAATTTTTTAAACACAGATATGATGGAACCTATGGCATCACTTACTGTTACTATGTATAACTATGCAACTTCACCTTATGAAGACTGGCAAAAACTAGGTTGGGCAGCAGCCTTTATATTATCTATGTTTATTTTAACACTAAACATACTTGGAAGAGTATTTATAATGAAAAAAGGGAAATAATGGCAACAATCATTGATATAAAAGAAGAAAAAGCATTAGAAGTTAAAGATTTTGAATTCACTTATGCATCTGCGGATGAACCAAGTATAAAAACACTAAATATGCCAATAGCTAAAAATAGTATCACAGCACTTATTGGACCATCTGGATGTGGTAAAACTACACTTTTAAGAAGTTTTAATCGTATGCATGATTTGTATCCTGGAAATAAATATGATGGAAAGATTCTTTTTAAAGGTAAAAATATTTTACACCCTAAAGTTGATTTGATAAACCTTAGAATTCAAATAGGTATGATTTTTCAAAAACCTACTGCGTTCCCTATGAGCATATTTGATAATGTTGCTTATGGAATGAAACTTCAAGGTATAAAAAATAAAACTGAGCTTGCAGATAGAGTTGAAAAAGCTCTTAGAGATGCGGCAATTTTCAAAGAGGTAAAAGATAGACTTAAACATGATGCAAATGGTCTCTCTGGTGGACAACAACAACGCCTTTGCATTGCTCGTGCTATTGCGGTTGAGCCTGAAGTTCTACTATTTGATGAGCCAACATCTGCACTTGATCCTATCTCTACTGCAGGGATTGAGGAACTTATAATTGAACTAAAAGAAAGAGTCTCAATAATTATAGTAACTCATAATATGCAACAAGCTGCAAGAGTAAGTGATTATACAGGTTTTATGTATTTAGGAGAACTTATAGAACTAGGTCGTACAGAAGAGCTTTTTGTAACACCTAAAGAGAAACTAACAGAAGAGTATATCACTGGTAAGTTTGGTTAATAAAAAAAAATTAAAGGAATTATAATGCTAACAAAATATGATAAAAAAATTAGTGATATTAGAGAGCAGATATCTACTCTATTAAGTACCATCACAACAGCTAATAAACTCTCATTAGAAGCTTTTATAAATAGCGATGAGGTAAAATTTAAAGAGGTGCAAAATGCTCTTGATAAAATCGGTATGAAAGGTGATGTTATTGATAATGAAATTATTAAAACATTTGCTCTTTTTGGTCCTGAAGCTAAAGAACTTCGTTTTTTAGTAAGTTATTTAAAAATGACAAATGAGATTATTCGTATTGGTGAAGGTGTAAGAAAATATGCTCGTCGTATGAGAGAACACTCTCTAAGTGATTGTAATCTTGAAGCGTTAAAACCAAGTATAATTCTTCTTCATAAAAGTACTATTAATGCACTAAAATATATTCAAGAGTGTTTTATACAAAATGACAAATGTAACTTTGAAGATAATTATCAAAAAGTTCTTGTTGAAGAGAGCATGAATGATGATCTGTTTTCAATCCTTGAAAAAGAGATATTTAATCAAATTATTGGAGAAAAAGAGCTTTCTATTGAGTATGTAAAAGTATTAGGAAGTCTTAGAAAACTTGAGAGATCTTGTGATAGAACTGTTACAATAGCAAATCTTATGCTTTATGCAAAACAAGGTGGAGAAATTAATCACTTTAACTAAAAAATAATCAATAAAAAGTATAACTTAACGAAACAGTGAAAAAATATGCCCAAAATTTAAGCAATTATTTCAATTTCATTCAATTAATTTAAGATATACTATATGTTATTAAAATTCAGGAGAAAATGAATGGGTAAATTTGTTAACAATGTAGAAGAGTTTTTTACTTTTTGTGAAGAAAATGATGTTCAATTTGTAGACTTTAGATTTACAGATATTAAAGGTGCATGGCACCATATTAGTTATAGAATGAGTGCTGTTAATGCTGGTCAACTTGAAAGTGGCCTACCGTTTGATGGTTCTTCTATCGAAGCTTGGCAACCAATTAACAAATCAGATATGCTTTTAAAACCTGAAGTGGGGACTGCTTTTTTAGATCCATTTACAGCAGACCCTACTGTTATCGTAATTTGTGATGTTTATGATATCTATAAAGAACAAGCATATGAAAGATGTCCACGTTCTATTGCTAAAGCTGCTCTTAAACATGCTGATAAAATTGGTATAGCTGATACTGCTTACTTTGGTCCTGAAAATGAATTTTTTATGTTTGACAATGTAACATTTGTTGATAGCATCAATGAAGCTGGTTACAAAGTAGATACTGAAGAAGGTGAGTGGAACTCAAATACTACTTATGAAGATATGTACAATACAGGTCATAGACCAGGAACAAAAGGTGGTTATTTCCCAGTTCAACCAACTGATTCTGCTGTAGATATTAGAGCTGAAATGATGCAAATTTTAGAGCAAGTTGGTCTTGAAGTTGTTCTAGGTCACCATGAAGTTGCACAAGGTCAACACGAAATCGGAATAGTTTTCTCTGACCTTATTGGTGCTGCTGATAATGTTCAAAAATACAAATATGTTGTAAAAATGGTTGCTCACTTAAATGGTAAAACTGCAACATTTATGCCTAAACCACTTTATGGTGATAATGGTAATGGTATGCATGTTCATCAATCACTTTGGAAAGATGGTAAAAATCTTTTCTATGCACCAGGTAACTATGCAAATCTTTCTGAAATGGCAGTTCATTATGCTGGTGGTATCTTTAAACACTCACATGCGGTTGCTGCATTTACTAACCCATCAACAAACTCATATAAGCGTTTAATACCAGGTTTTGAAGCTCCAAGTATTTTAACTTACTCTTCTCAAAATCGTTCTGCGGCTTGTCGTATCCCTTATGGTGCTGGTGAGATGGCTACTAGAATTGAGATGAGATTCCCAGATTCTACTTGTTGTCCTTACCTTGCATTTGCTGTAATGATGATGGCTGGTCTTGATGGTATTGCTTCTAAAGATGTTCCTGTTGGTCCAATGGATGAAGATTTGTTTGAGCTTTCTTTAGATGAAATTCGTGAAAAAAATATTCCTCAAATGCCACACACATTGCGTTCATCATTAGAAGGACTTATCGCAGACAATGATTTCTTAAAACCAGTATTTACTCAAGAATTTATAGATGCTTACCAAGCTTATAGATTTGAGCGTGATGTATGGCCAGATGAAGGTCGTCCAACTGCTTATGAGTTTAAAACAACTTATCAGTGTTAAACTAAGCGGGATTTATCCCGCTACTCTCTTTTTAAATAATTCAACTCTTCAAACAATTAATTTTTCTAAATAGTTAACTTTTTTTTTGTTTTTTGTTATAATTATATTGCTATGATTAAAAATCCTTTTTATGAGCCAACACTAGAAATAAAACGCCGAAAAAACCCAATGGGTGAATATGCTCACTTAAACACAAAAGAACTTCTTGATGCCGTTCGTCAAAGTGCTCATTCAAAATACCGTGCTGATCTGGATATGCTACTTGATGTATTTTTAAAACGCTATGATGCACGCCAAAAAGAGTTAGATTTACTAAACCATAATTTAGAAGAACGAGTAAGAGATGAAGTAAATTTTAACAAATCAAATCAAAAAAAGTATGAACAACAAGCTAAAATGGCGGCAATGGGTGAGATGATGGATGCAATTGCTCATCAATGGAAGCAACCTTTAAATGCTATCTCTATGATGTCTGATATGTTAGTTTCAGATTTTGAATCTGGAGATGTAAATCAAACATATATAGATACCCTCGCAAACGATACACAAATCCAAATACAACATATGATTTCAACTTTAAGTGAGTTTAGAAACTTTTTTAGACCTAAAGAGACTAAAGAAAATTTTGGCATAAAAAGGTGTATCCAATCTGTAATGCTTCTTGTAAATGATGAATTTTTGCATAACAATATCAACATTAATATTGATAGTAAAAAGGAACTTCTAATATATGGTATTGAAAATGAGTTTAAACATTTAGTTTTAAATATCATAAACAATGCAAAAGATGCCTTTAATGAAAAAGATATAAAAAAACGAGATATTGATATAAAGTTTTATAAAAAAGACAACTCAATATATCTAGATATTCAAGATAATGCTGGTGGAATTCCTAGTCATGTCATCGATGATATTTTTAAACCTGAAGTTACTACAAAAAAAAGTGATAAAGGAACAGGTATAGGGCTTTATATGAGTATGCAAATAGCTCAAAAACTTGGTGGTTCCCTCTCTGTTAAAAATATAAATGATGGTGCTTGTTTCTCACTTAAAATACCTTTATAATCACAAATTTGATATAATTTCAAAATAATAACAAATGTAAGAGTCTGTTATTAAAATTCAAGTTAAAGGTTCATAATGAATCAAATCCAACAGGGCAAATATCGCCCATACCCATCAGTAGATTTGCCAAATCGTACTTGGCCAAATAAAACTATAACTTCAGCTCCAACATGGTGTAGTGTTGACTTGCGTGATGGCAATCAAGCACTAATCAACCCAATGGATATGAATAAAAAAC
>JAFLJV010000015.1 GCA_022712845.1 Sulfurimonas sp.
CAGGAAGCCTAGCCCCACATGACATAAAACCTATAATAAAAAGAGTTAAAAGTCTATCACGGTCATTTTTTAAAATTCTTGCACTCATATATGCAGAGATAGAACAACCAAAACCAGTTACAAGGGGGATAAATGATTGCCCATGAAGACCAAATTTATGAAAAAATCCATAAAGGAAAAAAGCAACTCTTGACATATAACCGGTACTCTCTAAAAGTGCAATTCCAATAAACAAAATTATAATATTTGGAACAAAAAGAACAACTGCTCCAACTCCAGCAATAACTCCATCAACTATAAGTGAGCGTATATCATCATTAGATATTGTTGCACCAACTGTATCTCCAAACCATCCAAAAAAAGCATCAATATACTCCATAGGAATAGCACCTATCTCAAATGTTAATTGAAATAATCCCCACATTAAAAATAAAAATATTGGTATACCTAAGAGTGGATGAATTAAAATATTATCTATTTTATCTGTAAGTGTTTTTTCTTCTATTGTATTTTTATTTTCTAAAACCTCTACTACAATTCCTTTATTAAAAGCAGCATATTCTGATGCAAATGCTTCTTTAACATCATCACTATCATGATGAAGTTCAACATGTTTTGAAGCATCTATAAGTATTGGTTGCAACTCTGTCCAAATAGGATCATGATGAAGTTTTGCATAAGTTGTTTTATTGTTCTTTAAAAGGTTTATAGCAATATTTCTATGTGAATTATCATCTTCATATTTATGTTTAGTTAAATAAGTGGCGATTTTAGAAATTTCCTCTTCTACTGCTTCACTAAAGATAAGTTTATGCTCAATACTTTGTGTTTCAAACTCTTCAATTATAGAATCAATTAAATCTGCTATTCCTTCTTTTGTTACAGCAGATACTTTTATACACGGTATTCCAAGAAGCTGAGACATATATTTTTCATTAATTTTTATCCCCTCTTTATCTGCTTCATCACTCATATTTAGTGCAATAACCATTTTTTTACCAACACTTAAAAGCTCAGCTGTAAGTTGAAGATTTTTTTCTAAATTTGTTGAATCTATAACATTTATAATCAGATCATAATCATTGTCTGAAAGATACTCGTTTGTAACTCTTTCTTCTATTGTATAATCATTTAAAGCGTATGTTCCAGGTAAATCAACTATAGTAAAATGATAATCTTTATAATCAAAAAGAACTTCTGTTTTATCAACCGTAACACCTGAGAAATTTCCAACATGAAGATGTGCATTTGAAACAGAATTAATAAGCATACTTTTGCCAACATTTGGTTGTCCTACAAGAGCAATCTTTATATGATTAGCTATAATAGGACAAGATTTAATACTATTGTTCATATTGTTCCACTTCTATTAATTGGGCCTCTTTAGCACGCAAAGCTATTCTTGTTTTACCAACTTTAATCTCTATTGTACTCTTAGCTGGAGAATATCCTAAAATTTCTATAGTTGCCTCTTTCATAATTCCAAAAGATATAAACCTTTGCTTCAATTCAGAATCAGCATTTAATTTAATAACTTTTACTTTACAGGCTTTTTTACAATCGCTCAATTTTTTCATATTTTTACTTTTAAAATCTATTTCTTTTCATAATGATAATAAATATCATATTAAAAATCAATTAAAATTATTAAATCTACATAACTTACGGCTCTAAAGGATTTTAATTACAAAGAATTTATATAATGTTTTTATACTTTAGTTATAATTTCACGTATTTAAATTATACTTAGGAACTGTATGAAATTTATATTTACTCCACAATCACACTTTAACTTAGCAAATATGTTTACATTTGTAAATATTACAGCTGGCTTAATTGCAATTTATTTTATAACTCAAAACAACTTTTTTATTGCAATTATTTTAGCTTGGGTTGGCGGTGCATTTGATATATTTGATGGTAAAATTGCAAGAAAATATAATTTATCAAATGAATTTGGAGTTCAACTAGATAGTTTTGCAGATTTTTTAAGTTTTGTTCTTGTTCCAGTCTTTTTAGTGTTTCAATCAACATATATAACAAATTTATCTGGTATATCACTTATTATCGCTTCAATCGTTTGTATATATTATGTCATTTCAGGACTTAGAAGATTAATCCATTTTAATATAAACACAGATGCTGGAGCAGTTGATAAGTTCTTTATTGGAGTTCCTACACCACTTGGTGCGATTTTACTTTGGTTAGTATATTTATGTGCAACTTATGAGATAATATCAGCTCTTATTGTTATTGCTCTTATGACTATTATTGGGTGGAGTTTAAACTCAAAAATAAAAGTACCTCATCCATAAAACTAATTTTGCTCAAAAAGAATAACTTTGTTTCGTCCACTCTCTTTAGCAATATACAATGCTTCATCCGCATCTTTAATTAACTCTTCAAAATTTTTATGTTTTGCACTTATCTCTGTTACACCAAAACTAGCGGTTACGGATATACCGTCTATATCTAGTTTTGAGATAGCTTCTCTGATTTTCTCAGCTTTTTCTTTAGCTGAAAAAGCATTACAATGCTCAAGAACTATAACAAACTCTTCCCCTCCATATCTTGCTATAAAATCTTCTTTTCTGTTATTTTGATTTAAAAGTTTTCCTATCTCTTTAAGAACTTTATCTCCACAAATATGTCCATGAGTATCATTTACAAATTTAAAATGATCTATATCTCCAATAATTACACTTAATTTTTCATTATGTCTCGAAGCTCTTGAAAATTTTGATTCACCCACTTTTGTTAAATAGTGTCGGTTATATAACCCTGTCAGCTTATCATGAAATGCTATATATAAAAGCTCATCTTTTTGTCTTTTCAACTCTATTTGAGTCTTTACGCGAGCTTTTACAATAGCAGGTCTAACAGGCTTAGTTATATAATCTACTGCACCCAATCTTAACCCTTTTTCTTCATCTTCAGTTGTAATGTTCGCTGTAACAAAAATTACAGGCAGATCTTTGGTTTCTTTTATATCTCTTAATCTTTGTAATACTTCATATCCATTCATATTAGGCATTTCTATATCCAAAAGTATCAAATCTGGCAATGGACCTTGCACAGCTAATTCTAAAGCTCTCTCTCCACTATTTGCAACTTTTAGTTGATACTCATCATTTAAAATAGTTGCTAATGTTTGAATATTTGAGGCTATATCGTCTACTATTAAAATTGTTGCTTTATCTTCCATTTATATCCCTTTTAAATATCTATATTTTGAATTGCTTCATCAATAATTTCTATTGCTTTTGATGAGTTAAAATGATTAATTTCTTTTTTTAATTTTGCTAAATTGTCTACAATTTTTTTATTAAAATCTGCTTTAAAAATATCAAAAATTTCAGTATCTATAAAAGCTCCCTCTTCTAATTGCTCTTTTAAAGTATTTAAAATACTTACAAGCTCTTTTATAGAAATTTTTATGATCTTTGTATCATCTTCTTTTATATTTTTTAAATACTCTTTTAAAATATCCACAACTTCTTTTGCATTATTTTCCAATAGTGCAAGTCCTTTCTTTAATTTTTTTGTATCCCCATCTTTTACAATTTTTTCTAATTCTTTAGCTACATTTTGCAATTTTTTAGCACTTACATTTGCAGCTGATCCTTTAATAGTATGTGCACTTAATTCACAATTTTGTAAATCATGTAAATCTATTGAATTTTTAAACATACTTATCTGTTTATCAATATCTACTAGAAAAATCTCTAATATTTTATTTAATATTTTTTGAGATCCACCCAATCGTGCAAGAGCTTCTTTCTCATCCCAGATGGAAAAATCAGTAGTTGATAAAACCTTTAAATCTTCACTTTCTTCCTCAATATATTCTACCTTCACATCTTTTAATAAGTATTTTTTAAGTGTTTCTTTTAGTTTTGTCATGCTTATAGGTTTTGATATATAATCATCCATTCCAGCAGCAATACACTTCTCTTTATCCCCTTGCATTGCATTAGCAGTCATTGCTACAACTATTACAGAATTATTTTCACTACCACTTTTACCTTTTCTTATTGCTTTTGTTGCTTTATATCCATCCATGATAGGCATTTGACAATCCATAAATACAATGTCATATTGTTGTTTTGAACTTTTTAATATATCAAGAGCTTCTTGTCCATTATTTACAATATCACAATCAAGACCTAAACTGTTTAACATCCCTTGTGCTACAGCTTGATTTGTTTCATTATCATCAACTAAAAGAATATTAATATTTTTACCCCATACTATCTTTTTTTCTTTTTTATGAATCAATGATTTTTCTTGATATAATAAATCATCCTTATTTAAAGTATTTAAAGTATTTAAAGTATTTAAAGCATAAAACAGGTTGTTTGTTGTTACTGGTTTTGAGAAGAAAGCACTTATCTTTATCTCTTTGAGTTTTTTTATATTTAAATCTGAGTTTAAGTATGTCATTAAAATGATTTTCATTTTATCATAGAAAGTATTTTCACGTATATTTTTTGCAAATTCACAACCATCAATTTTTGGTAAATTCATATCTATAAATATTAAATCAAAAGGGGGAACTCTTTTTTTAGAAATTTCATCATTACACAATTTCAGTGCAATTTTACTGTTATAGGCTATTGATACATTTGCTCCCCATATCTTTAATTGTTTTGAAATTACATCTTGATTGATTTTATTATTATCAACTAAAAGAATTTTCTTTTTATCAATTGAGACCTTAGGTTTTATCAAAGATACATTTGCACCAAGTTCCACTTCAATATCAACAATAAATGTTGTTCCTACACCAATTGAGCTTTTTACTTCAACTGAACCATTCATTAGTTCAGATAAATTTTTTACTATTGCAAGACCAAGCCCAGTTCCTCCATATTTTCTTGTTGTTGAGGTATCAACTTGTGTAAATTTATCAAATAAATGCTCTATCTTATCCTCAGCTATACCTATCCCTGTATCTTTAATACTAAACTTAACTCTTGTATTATCTTTATTCGATGTATCTAGTGTAACTTTAATTAAGATATATCCATAAGATGTAAATTTAATTGAATTTCCAATAATATTATTAAGTATCTGTCTTATACGTCCTGGATCAGATTTTATAATATCTTGCCTTACTTCACTTGTATCTAAAATTATTTCTACATCTTTTTCTTGTGCTTTAAAAGCGATAGCCTCAACAAAATTACCAAGTTCTTCAACAAGATTAAATTCAATATTCTCAAGCTCTAATTTACCAGCTTCAACTTTAGAATAATCAAGAATATCATTAATAAGTGTTAAGAGCGAATTTGCACTACTTTGTGCTAAGTGAAGTTGATGAAACTGTTTATCTGTTAATGTTGAATCTGCCAATAAACTTAACATTCCTATAACACCATTCATAGGTGTTCGTATCTCATGACTCATACTTGCTAAAAATTCTGATTTTGCTTTTACCGTACTATGTGCAATTTTATTTGCCTTAATCAAATCAAATTCCAACTGCTTAGAAGCTGTAATATCAGTACGAATAGCTATAAAACTTTTAGGTTTATTGTCTTCCCCCATAAATGGCATAATTGTAGTATCAACCCAGTAGTAACCTTTATCTTTTGATTCATTGCAAATTTCCTCATGCCAAATTTCACCATGGCTAATTGTATGATACATCTCTTTCCAAAACTCTATATCATGAGCTCCTGAGTTAATTATTCTATGATTATTTCCTATCAATTCTTCTCTCGAATAACCACTTATTTTTATAAACTTATCATTTACATATGTTATATTTCCTTTTACATCTGTAATAGCAACTATTGAGTGTGAGTCCAATGCATATTTTTGTTCATCAAGTTCTAACAAAGTATTTTTTGCTTGATTTGTTTGTTTTATCAACTCATCTTCATTATTTTTAAGTGAGTAAACCATATTGTTAAAGGACTGAATTAAAATACCTATTTCATCATTATTTTCTGTTTTTAAAGTAATGTTTCTTTGTCCATTTGAAAAATCAATATTTGCTTTTGAGAGTAAATTTATAGGTTTAGAGATACGTTTAGAGATGAAAATAGACAATACTATTACTATTCCTATTGTTAAAATAAAAAATAATATGAGCATATTACTTTGTTTTTTAGCATTACGAAGTATTAACTCTTTTTTTATTTCACTAATTAAAACCCACTGTACACCTAAAATACTAATATTCTGATGTAAACCTATCACTTCATAGCCAAAAGGACCTATGTATATAAATGTTTTTTCTTTTTCATTAATGTTTTTTATCCCTTTTGAAGCATGTTCATCATACCAAAGTGAAAATTGATCTGAAACTACCCTATACTCAAGTGCTTTATATTTTGTATTAATATCATTTCTAAGTACAGCATCTGCACCAACTAAATAATGCATATACCCTGTTCTAACATCTTGATCTTCATTAAAAATACTAAAAATTTTATCAAGCTTTAATCTTAAAGCATAAACACCAATAATAAAACCATCCTCATCAATTAGTGGAGCAGTTAAAAAACTTGAAGTTTCTTTATTTTTGGTTGAGTAACTCTCAAAATCACTATAATTTATCTCTCCATTAATTAATGTTTTTTTTACAGCACTTGCAAATTTACTTTTATTCAGAATTCCAGTAATTAAATTTGTTCCTAAATATTTATCTTTTGTTACTGAATAAAGTATATCTCCTTTTTTATCAATAAGGTACACATTATATATATAATTATATTCTCTACTTATTCTAAGAATTTCACTCTCATACTTATCTACTATTTTCGAATATGGATAAGTAATTACAAAATCACTTAATGCTATATTTTCATCTTGAAATTTATTTGACAATTCCATTAAAAAATTTGTTGTTAGCTTACTTTGAGACCAACTAGAAATATCAGTTTTTCTATACGAAAACCAATTATTTATATATTTTTTTTTCATTAATGATGAATGTTCTATATCTAATATAGCAGCATCTTTTAAACTTGAATAAGTTGTATTATAACTCATCAGTGAGAGTATTATTAAAGGGATAATTGATACAATTAAAAACCATGACAGTAACGTAGAACTTAAAGATTTTGTCCAAGCAATTTTTTTATTATTCAAAACCAATCCTATTTTTCATCAAATCTCTCATCAGCAAAAGCTGATATATCAATTTTTTCTTTAATTATATTACCCTCATAAGCATAATCCATAATCTGTTTTAACCCACTTTTATCAATATTAAGATTCTTATAATTTATTACATATAAATCATGATCAAGACTAGCAATAATAGCCTTTTTAGTATGGGCTTTAATATGTTTACGAACTATTTTAACAATTTTATCAAGCTCACTTCCACCAATTTTTCTAGCTTCTTCTATATCTTTTCCTGCTTTTTTTATATAATACATTACTTCTTTTATAGCATCAAACTTAGTTGCTATAGCCTCATCTGTTGCTAAAGCTATACACTCAACATGTCCATCTTTATGTGGCATAACATCTTTTGAATACCATGCAACATGACCATAGCCTTGCGTTTCTACAATATCAGCCCATGGAAGTGATTGCTCAAACGCAGCTGGAGTAGAACGAGAACTTTTTGATTTTATAAATGATGGAGCTTTAGGGGGTGCAACTGTTATACCTTGAACTTCAACATTTTTATTTAGTTTAAAGTGGATTTTTACTCCATGCTCTTTTAAGTATTTATATAAGACAACTGAGTGAGTTGAAAGTATATGTGGCATCCCTATTTGAGTAGCTACTTTACGCTCTTTATACAACTCTTTTAAAACATTTGCCACTTTTTCATCTGGCTTTCTATCTTTACGAAATTTTGGTAATTTTACTCTATTGTTAATCAAATCATTAATAGCTAAAGCATTTCCATCACGATGCATTAATCCTATCCATTTAAAATTAGGTTTTACTCTATACATATCCATAGCTAATGGACTCATAACATATGCCATATCAACTTCACCTGATAAAAAATATGCACGAAGCAGATCCCAGTTTTTCATCTGTATTATTTTAAAATCAGCATACTTCATATCTTTGGCATACCTCTCATATGCTACTAGTGCAGCATAATGATCAGCTAACGGAATATAAAGAGCTTCAACTTTTTGTTTGTTTATTTTTGCTGTAAGTACTTGTGAAAAAAATATCATTATAAAAAAAATCATTATAGATTTTAGCAACTTATCTCCCTGGTAATTATAATTTATATCATTATAAAATAACAATTATTAATAGTAAGTTAATTATTTTGAATTTATAGCATACTTTCCGCTTCCTATTAAAAATATCACTATTGATATTATAAAATACAAAAATGGAAGTTCAAAGGTTGGAGCACCATGTTTACCTAGTTCAAATAAAGAGTTACCATAAGCTAGAAAAATTGCTACTAACATATTTAATGCTAAGACTAAGGATGCAACTCTTGCATAAACTCCAAGAATAATTAAAATTGGCATAACTATCTCTCCGACATATACACCATAAGCAAAAAACTCTGGTAATCCAGCTTGTGCGTTTAGATACTTTACACCACCTATACCATTTATAATTTTATCAACTCCGTGAAAAAGCATCATAACACCAACACTAACTCTTAAAATAAGTTTTGCTATATCATTCATAACTCTTTATCTCCTATCATACGAATCTCTCTTTGTGGAAAAGGTATAACTATTTTTGCTTTATTTAAAGCCTCTATAACTTCTAAATTAACTTCATATTGAACTTTAAAAAAACTATTTGTTGGAACCCAATATCTATATGCAATATTTATAGCACTATCTCCAAAATTTTCAACACCAACTATAGGATTATTTTCATTTGAAACATCTTTAAACTCAGATAAAACATTTTGTATAATCTTTATACTATTTTTAATATCGCTACCATATGATATACCGATACTTCCTTCAACTATACGATATAGGTATGAGTTTATTAAAACATCTCCTACCATATATTTATTTGGTATAGTTATCTGCTCTTTATCTTCATTTATTAAAATTGTATAAGAAAGTTTAATCTCTTGTACCTCTCCATAAATATCATGAACTCTAATTGTGTCACCTATTTTAAATGGTTTAGTTGCTATCAAAACTAAACCTGCTGCAAAATTTGACACACTTCCTTGAAGAGCTAAACCAGCTGTTAAAGAGATAGCACCAATTGCCGCAATAAATGGCGCTATAGATATTCCAAGTTTACCTAGTGCTAGGATAGCCATCATTAAAACAATTAAAAATCTTATAATATTTGCTATAAAACTACTTATTGTTTCATCAATTGTAGTTTTTAAAAGTAGCTTTAAAACATATTTATGTATATATTTTGAAGCCATAATTCCAATAGCAAATATTATTATTGCACCAATAATTTGAAAACTATAGTTTGTTATAAATTCTATAACTATATTATAAAACCTACTTACCTCTTGTAACTCTTTTTCCATATTTATTTACCTTTTTTTTCTAAATCTACAAGTTCCAACAGTAATAACTTTAGTATTTTTTATAGCTTCTTCAATGTATAAAAGTGTACCTTTAGAATCTGCATCCCCTATCTCTTCTTCAATTACTTTAAGTAAATCAAGCTCACTTGTTAATGTCCATTTTGTCTCATATAAATATTGTGTTTCTATTTTCATAAATATATAATACCAAATAATTCTTACATATATACTACTTAAGGTTAAGCAATAACTGATAACTAAATATTATAATTTCTGGCTTAATGAAAAATAAGATTTTTAAACTAAAAAATTTTTCATTAAGCCATTTTTTACACAATATAAACTTAAGTAATTTTAAATATATATTTTTTAAATAAATATTTTAGTTGTTTTGGGTATAATTCGCAAAACAGTTTAGGAGCTAAGGTACTCTGCTACAAAGCAGACTTGTGTCATCTCCTAACCATGAAGGATTATGATGCAAGAAAATGCACAAAACAATGAAATAAAAAATGAAGAACCTATGATTACTTTTGATGATTTAGGTTTAAATAGAGATATGCTAAGAGCTGTTAAAGAAGCAGGCTTTACAGTACCAAGTCCCATTCAAGCAGCAGCTATCCCTGTTGTTTTAGCTGGACGTGATATGGTTGGTCAAGCACACACTGGTACTGGTAAAACAGCAGCCTTTGGTCTTCCAGCACTAAACAATATGCAAAAAAACAACGGTGTTGAGATTTTAGTTATCACACCAACTCGTGAACTTGCTACTCAAGTTAGTGATGAGTTATACAAGTATGGTAGAGGTATTGGTGCTAGAACTACTACTGTTTATGGCGGTAGCTCATACAAAAGACAAATTGATTTAATTGAAAGAGGGGCTAGCGTAGTTGTTGCAACTCCTGGTCGTCTACTAGATATTCTTAAAAAAGATATGTTAAGTGATTTTTCACCAAGTGTAGTTGTTCTTGATGAAGCTGATGAGATGCTTGATATGGGATTTTTAGATGATATTAATGCAATATTTTCATTCCTTCCAACTAAGCGTCAAACACTATTATTTTCAGCAACTATGCCAAAACCAATTAAACTACTTGCTGAAAGAATTTTAGAAAATCCAGAGTTTATCTCTATCACTAAAGGTGAGACTACAAATACTGATATTTCTCAAGAGTATTATGTAATTGAAGAGTCTGAGCGTGATGATGCAATTATCCGTCTTATGGACTCAGAAGATACTGATAAATGTATAGTATTTTGTAGAACTAAAAGTGAAGTTGATAGACTAAGTAATGTTTTATCAAACGCTGGTTATTTAGCAAATGGTCTTCATGGAGATATGGAGCAGCGTCAGCGTGAAACTGTAATCAAAGGCTTTAAACAAAATTCTGTAAAAGTTCTTGTTGCTACTGATGTTGCAGCTCGTGGTATACATGTAAACAACATCTCTCATGTTTTTAACTACCATATCCCTTTTGATCCAGAGTCTTATGTTCACCGTATTGGTAGAACTGGTCGTGCGGGAACTAAAGGTAAAGCAATTACACTTCTAACTCCTTTAGAGTTTAAAGAACTTCAACGTATTAAAGCAAAAGTTGGGACTACTATGACTCATGCTTTTGTTCCAAGTAAAAATGATTTAAGAGCTTCTAATTTAAAAGCTATTGTTAAAAATATTGAAGATCAACATATTTATGATGAAGCTCATCAAATTCTTGATATGTTAAAAGAAGATATAGATGAATCAACTATTATGTTTAAACTAGTTTCAATGATACTAGATAAACAAACTGTTGCTGGTCCTAACTCTATTGGTATTCCTGCTGATAAACTTGCTTCAATTTTAGAGCGTCTTAGTAAAAGAAATGATAGCAGAGGCGGTCGTGGTGGACGCGGTGGTTACCGTGGAAATAGAAACCGTTCTGGTGGTGGCGGAAGTCGTGATAGAAATCGTTCTGGTGGAGGCGGTGGTTATCGTGGTGGTGATAAAAATCGTTCTGGTGGTAGCAGCGATAGAAATCGTTCTGGCAGTGGAGATAGAAACCGCAATAGAAACAAAGACTAACAATCACTCTATTACATGTACAACAAAAGTTGTACATGTTTACACAAGCTAGAGTTAAAACTTATAATTTACCATAACTATAAATCTACTCATAATGTCACTATTTTTATAGTATTTATCATCAAGCTGTTTTAAACTATCAGCGATACCAACTTTAAATTCAACTTTTTTAAAATCTTCATAGATTTCATCATTTAAATTATTATCTATATAGCTTACACTCAACTCTTCAGTTTTTAGAGTTTTTGTAGAAGCAACCAAACTGCTAAACATAAAAAACATTATCCCAGAGATTAATATTTTCATTGTTTTCTCCATACTTATAAGTATAAAATTTAGGAGATTAATGAGTATGCGATATAAAAGGATGAACTCTTTTATACTTATAAAATAAATTTTGATAGATAAAGAAAAGGTATTATAAACACATAGGTAGTCTGGCAATCTATGAAAGACCCATAACTTTCCGAACTTGCTTCGCAACAAGGTTGGCTTTTTCTATTATTTATCAAGGTGCATATTGTATCATACTTTTATTTACATGTAAATATAAATACAACTTGATATAATTCTAGCTAATAATATATGAGGATAGAATATGATTATTTATGAAGATAATGAAATTTATATAGAAAAAGAAAATAGTGAAATTCCTTGGTTAAAAATCTTCACTAAAGAGCCTTATAAGGAGTTAGGAGATACTCCAAAAAACTTACGTTTAAAACTCTGGAATATTTTTGACATAATAGAAAGTGAGATGAAAAAATATTATAACCCAAAAAAAATAAATATGGCTTCATTTGCAAATATACTTCCAAGAGTACATATCCATATAATGGCAAGATTTAAAGATGATAGTTATTTTCCAAACCCTATGTGGGGAGAAAAATTAAGAGAAGCAAATCTAAAATTACCAGATGAAAATGAGTTTTATAAAAGAGTTAAAGAAGCAATAGAAAAAAATCAATAATCTTATTTATTTAATTATTTTATTTGAGTTTCCAAAGAATTTATAAATAATTAACTAATTTTAAAAATTCTTTATTTTGTCATAGTATAAATATTAAAAAGTAAAACTATAGTAATATTTATTTTAATGGTGAAAATGGGACTAGAGCTGAACCCCATGTTAGCCCTCCACCAAAAGCATCCAAAAGCATAAGCTCTCCAGATTTCAATGAACCATTTTCATAAATATCATTGATCGCCATTGGGATAGAAGCACCTGAAGTATTTCCATATTTTTGTACTGTTAAAACAACTTGCTCTTCTTTTAATTTAAGAGCATCTCCAACGGCTTTTATAATTCTATAGTTTGCTTGATGAGGAACAAAATGTTTTATCTCTGAGCTATCAATATTGTTTGTTTGTAATATCTCAACAACATCCTTTGTTAAAGTTCTAACTGCAACTTTAAAAGTTTCATTTCCCTTCATCTGTATAAAACATGAAGCAGCTTCTTGATCTAGTGAATCATGAACCGAACCACTTCCACCATTTGGAGTCATAAGTAAATCAGCATAAGCTCCATCAGCTCCAGTATGAATATCAATAATTGCTTCATCTTT
>JAFLJV010000016.1 GCA_022712845.1 Sulfurimonas sp.
TAAAGCCCTATTTGTAGGAGTTTTGAATTTTTCTACTGAAGAATGTCGTACTCTCTATAAATGCTCATTGATATTTACCTTATAATTATTAATAGTGTTATTTTACTCTAAAATGATATCATTAGCAAAATAAAACAAAGAGAATTAATGAGTAAAGTACAAACTATATATTTAAAAGACTATAAAGCACCAGAGTTTAGTATAAAAAACTGTGATTTGGTATTTGAACTGTTTGAAGAGTACACGCAGGTTACAAATATGATGCATATTATTAAAGAAGATGAAAGTGCTAATGATTTAGTTCTAAATAGTATAGATCTAGAGCTAGTAGAGTTATATCTAAATGACTTAAAACTACAAGACACTCGTTATATTATAGAAAAAGAAACTTTAACAATTTTAAATGCTCCTGATGATTTTAAACTTATAGTTATAAATAAAATCTATCCACAACTTAACTCTGAACTAGATGGACTTTATAAATCTGGTAATATTTTTTGTACACAAAACGAACCAGAAGGTTTTAGAAGAATTACACCATATCTTGACCGTCCAGATGTTATGGCAGTTTTTAAGACAACACTTGTAGCAAATCAAGAAAAATATCCTGTTCTTTTAAGTAATGGAAACTTAGAATCAAGTTTTAAACTAGATGATGGAAGACATGGTTACTCTTGGGTAGATCCACATCCAAAACCATCTTATCTTTTTGCTCTAGTAGCTGGAGATTTAGGTGTTGTAAAAGATAAGTTTGTAACTGCTTCAGGAACATATGTTAATCTAAATATATATACAGATAAAGGTAATGAATCTAAATGTACTCATGCAATGGAATCTTTAAAAGAGTCTATGCTTTGGGATGAAGAAAAATATGGTTGTGAATATGATTTATCTTATTATAATATCGTAGCAGTAGATAGTTTTAATATGGGTGCGATGGAGAATAAAGGTCTTAATATTTTCAATTCTGCTTATGTTTTAGCTGATGAAGATACAGCAAGTGATGCAAACTTTATGGGTATTCAATCAGTAATTGCTCATGAGTATTTTCATAACTGGACTGGAAACCGTATTACATGTAGAGACTGGTTTCAGTTAACTCTTAAAGAGGGACTTACAGTTTTTCGTGACCAGTGTTTTTCAGCAGACTTGAATTCTAGTGAAGTACAACGTATAGAAGATGTTAAAGCTCTTCGTGAGAGACAGTTTGTAGAAGATGCTTCACCAACAGCACACCCAATTCAGCCAGATTCATATATGGCTATAAATAACTTTTATACTTCAACTGTTTATGAAAAAGGCGCTGAGGTTATTCGTATGATTCACACTTTAATAGGTGAAGAAAATTACCGTAAAGCAACTGACTTATACTTTGATACTTTTGATGGTCAAGCGGTTCGTACTGATGATTTTTTATGGGCAATGAGTGAAGCTAGTGGATTTGACTTGAAGCAGTTTGAACTTTGGTATCATCAGTCAGGTACGCCAACGCTACATGTAGAGAGTGAGTTTGAAGATGGAGAGTATATCTTAACCCTTACTCAAGAGATCCCAAATGCAGTAGATGGAACTAAACAAAAACCATACTATTATCCATTAAAACTTGCTTTATTAGATAGTAAAGCAAATGAAATTTTAGTTGATACAGTGATAATCTCTAAGGAAAAAGAGGTGTTTAGATTTAAAGTAGACGCTAAACCATACTTATCAATAAATCGTGATTTTTCTGCTCCAATAATTGTAAAACAAGAGCAAAATAATTACTCATTTTTAATGAAGAATGATAACAATAGTTTTGTAAGATATGAATCAACTCAATCTTTTGGAGTTCAAACTATTCAAAATATAATGAATGGACATAAGTTAAATGAGGAGTTTATTGATTCATTTGGCTCTATTTTAGATAGTGATGTAGACCTTTCTTATAAAGCTTTACTTTTAGAATTACCAACAGTTTCAACACTTATGCAAAGACAAGAGGTGATAGATTTTGAAGAAATTTACGAAGCAAAAGAAAAACTATCTATCCATCTAGCAAATACTTTTAAAGATAAATTATTAGAAATTTATAACTCATATCATGAGCCTACATGTAGCGATATTGATGGGCTTAATATAGGAAAAAGAAGTATTAAGAATCGTTGTCTTAGACTACTGAGTGCTTTAGAGTCTAAAGAAATTATTAATTTAGTTCAAAAGCAATATAACGAATCAATTACTATGACAGATCGTGCAGTAGCTCTTGATATTTTAGAAAATATTTCACCTGAAATTGGTGAAGTATCCCTTAAACATTTTTATTCAAAATACAAAGATGATACTTTAGTGATGAATAAATACTTTTCAATTTTATCTGCTTCACATAGAGATGGAACACTTGATCGTGTAATGGCTCTGCAAAATGATGATGCATATAATGAACTAATACCAAATTTAGTTCGCTCACTTATAGGTGTGTTTGCTAGAAACTATAAACACTTTCATGCAAAAGATGGTCATGGATATCAGTTTGTTGCACATAAAATAATAGAGATAGATAAGATAAATCCACAGATGGCATCTGGACTTTGTACAGCATTTAAAATATACGCAAAACTAAATGAAGAAAATAAAAATGTGATGAAAGTTGAACTAGAACGTATCGTTTCTACACAGTCCATATCAAAAAATGTTTATGAGATAGTTAGTAAAATCTTAAAAAATTAGTAAAATCTACTTAAGCTAGACGTTCAAGCCCTAAAATAGGTGTCCTTAAATCTATATAACTTGAATATATAATAATTATTTTTAAACTAATAATTATATTAGGCCATTATTTGGATACTATATTGCAAAGTTTTTAGACTTAAAGAAATGAGGATATATACATGGCAAGATTAGTTGTTCTTGGTGGTG